>CAYZLH010000333.1:0-3778 GCA_964478795.1 uncultured Bdellovibrionales bacterium
ATAGAGGAGGTCTACATGGATGTTAACCCCCGGATCCTATGGCTATTTGTTTGTTTTTTGTTAATCGGTTGCGGTAATCGATTCGACCTCTCGACCGAGCGCGGGCGACAAGCGCGCATTGATGAAGCCAATTTTCATTTGAGTTATGGACAGTGTGCAGCCGCTCATGAAGCCATTAACCCGCTTTACGACTCCACCCAAGTCAACGACGAAGTACGTTTAGTAAAAGCGGCGGCCTATGCATGCGAAGGGACATTTAATTTTCTCACAATAGTTGGCAACATTGCAGGCACTACGGATTTTTTTGCTGCGTTAGCAAAGTCCATGACGAATAGCCCGAATGATTCTGCGCGTACGGCGATGTATTCGGCCGTCGACGTTTTGACTCAGAATAACTTAGTGCTAAATGCCTCTAGTCGATCGCGAACCGTTAATGACTATATGGCATTCTTACAGATGGGTGTTATCGGAGTTATCTTGCGAAACTACGGGAGTCCTTCTTCGACTGGAGCGCAGGGGCAAAATTTGATTTACGATGGTGCCGGCGGATCGCCTGCTAACGAGATGTCTGATATCGATGCCTGTGCGCTTTCGGCAGCATTTGCGCATTTTTCGGATAGTTATCGAAATTCAAATCTAAATGACTCAGATTCGACTAATTTTTCCGCTCGTGTCGATTCCATTTGTACGGGCGCAGGTTTGGCAAGCTGTGCTTCTATTAATAAAAATCGAACAGCCTGTAATGGGGGCAATAACGCAGATAGTGCGATTGCTCAATCGGTGGTGACTGGTGTCAATACATCTTGGCAGTAAGTTGTTCATTTTGGGGTTAGCCCTAAGTGTTCAACTTGTAGAAGCAAAGGAAATCTATGGGCCAGAGGCTGGGGTAGTACCTTTTGCCATGGGGCGCGCTTACAGCGCAGTTGCCGATGATTGGTTGGCCTTGCATTACAATCCAGCAGGATTAGCGTTAGTAAAAACCGTAGAGGTTCAGCCCTTTGATTTAAAATTGGGGGCCAATCGTGATGTGATTACCAGCAAAGACAATATCGATGGAATCAGTGATTCTAGTAAATCCATTTCCAATGTGTTGAACGGTTTCGCGGGGAAAACGATTTATGGTAGCGCCAGCAATTTTAGCCAAATCACAGTACCTCACTTTGCCATGGGTATGAGTTACGAGGTTAATGCCGCTATCGATGTACAGAACACTGCAAATCCAAAAGTGGATATGCGATTCACCAAGGACTTATCATTTGCGTTGGGTGCAGCTGTCGGCGTGGGGAAACGAAAAGATTTAAGAATCGGTACTCGACTAGAGATGATTCGTCGGACAGGGGGGCAACGGGAATTGCCTCTTGCGGAAATCGTGGGCAATCGGGCCACGCTCATTGATAGCTTTAAGGCATCGGGTACTGGGTTTAGCGGTACGTTAGGACTTCAGTATCGGCTACCAACAAACGGTAGAACAGAGTTTAATACTTCCTTTGTGTGGCACGATATTGGGAAAACTTCATTTGGCAAACACATGTCGCAAAATCGACCACAGAGGATAGATGAAAATATGGTGGCTGGCTTGGCCATCAGGTTCCCAATTGGAGGAAGAAAGAATAGAAGATTCGAACGGCGCTACGGTCCGGCAAGATCATCCAATCATTTAACCTTGGCCGCCGATTATTCGCACTTGAACTACAGCTTAGATAAAGAACATCTACCCAAGCATCTTCATTTTGGCATGAACGTTGATTTGCCGCTCTTGTCAATTCAGGCCGGTTTAAATCAAACATCACTGACCTTTGGCGCCAGTTTTGATATCGGTATTCTACGAGTGGCGGCGGCTACTTATGGCGAGGAGATGGGGAGTTATGGTGGTCAAAGACGAGACCGCAGATACCTACTATCCGTAGGGAGCTCTTTAGGTTTCAAAGGCTTTTAGTTTTCAACCGGAGTGGTCGACTCGGGAAGATAAGCTGAGGCGCATTTCGACGGATTCTTCATTTTCAAGAAATCTAATTCGTCTTCCCAGACTTCATCTTCAAATGGCCAGTGAAAACGATCTTGCTCAATTTTTACTTGAGCAAGCTCTCTCACTGGGAAGTTCAGCGCGCTTTGCATATTATAGTTTCTGGCCGCGGCAGTTGAAATATCTAAGTCAAGAAGCTCCAACTGCGCCATCGTGCTCTTCAATCGCTTGAGGAGGTATTCGGCTTCCATTAATGCGTCTTTGGCAGACTCTCCACGCAATTGGTTCGCACGAACTTTCCAGTCCGTTTTCATGGCTTGTTCAAATTTTTCCCAATTGGCGGGGCGGGGGGCAGAGTAAGATTTCGTGCCAACTTGGCCAATTTTTTGAAACTCTTTTTGAGCCTCATTCATTACTTTTTGATTTTCCATTACTTCGGGCAATCGCAACATATAGCGCTCAAAGCGATTTGGCTCGGCCTTGGCATGATAGGAAATTAGTTCTTCGTAAAACTCTTTGGTTACTGGTGCTTTTGCTAAGAGAGACTGAATCGCGGCAGCCTCTTTATTGTAGGCAGCAAAGAATTTTTCTACACTGGCTTCCGCTCCACCAAAGTCACAGATGGCTTTGCGGCTCAGTATTTCCACTAAATGAATATCGGGAGCGAAGCCATATTTAAAATATGGACTTTGTAATCCCACAGCCTTACCCAAGGAGTCGTGGTAAAGCTCATTTTTCATTTCCGCATAGGACTGTTCGGCAAGCACTTCCAAACGATTTTCCCTTGTCTTGGTTACGTTTTGATAGAGTGCCAGTGCATCTTTGGCATTTCCTCTTTTCATTTGAATTCGTGCCAAAGCTAATCGTGAATCTTGTTGAACTCCTGGGTCTTCAGATTGCTCTAAGGAAACTAGGGTTTGAAAGGCGGCTTCTTGAGGGGCATCCTTGTTACGCAAACTGGCTATCGAGCGCATTAAATCCAGCTTTTGTTGCAATACCTTGTTTTGAATTTTATCTCGAAAAATATCAGCTTTCATTGCTGGATTAGATTTTCCGCTAAGAATTCTTTTAGCCATAGAATAGTTGGCTTTATCCCCGTCGGGTAATAAGTGCTGCGCTCTAATCGGATTTACTTTTTCGACGATGCGATCAATTTGATTAATTGAATCGAATTCCTCAAGCTGTGACCAGAGAATTTGGAAATAACGATCCTCTTTTTCGATTCCTTTGTTAACGCTATTAAAGTAGAGGTTACTGGCAGTGGTTTCCCAGCCATTTCGCTTACTGAGAATGCCTGCAAATAGAGCATCACGAGCTTGCAGTTGCTTCGGATTGCTCTCCAGTACAGAAAGTCCCCATAATGCGGCAATTCCTTTGTGGTACTCAAAATAAATACCATCGAACAAGGCGTCTAGGCGCTTCACCATATTTTCATACTGAGTGGGTGAAGGCGGATTAAAAATTTTCGAAATATTACGTAGCTGCAGCTGAATTGGCGTACGAATAACTTTATGCGGCTGAGGGTGAAGCGCGAAATCATAACGTTTAACGATATCCGGTGAGCGAGGTTTATCCGAATATTCTCTGGTAGGTAAAAGTTGTTGACGAGCTTTGCGCGAAAACTGATGAAGTTGAGCCCCAGTATTTTGCCGTACTTGAATTGGCGCCATATTATCGCGAAAAATGGTTACCGTCTTTTCGTAGCCAGGAACAAATACATCGCCGACCTGAATGTTTTCTTTCCCTGGAAGTCCGGGAGACTTCGGCACAGGAGCATTCCATTTTGGTACATTAGAAAATGAATTATTGCGATCA
>CAYZLH010000334.1:0-3748 GCA_964478795.1 uncultured Bdellovibrionales bacterium
CTGGAACGGGCAAGGCGGCCCGGCGAGACGGCGCGGGAAGGCATCGGATGTCGGCCATTTTTTCCATTTTTCTCGCCCGAGATATCTTTTTCTAGATCCCAGTGAAGCGCGCCAGGAATATGCCCCTGCCGATACAAAGCGGCACCAGCCGCGGGATCATTCAAACGAAACCTTGCGTCGAAAATCCGCGCGCCCGCCTCTAGTTTGGCCATCACTTCTTTTGGGGAAAGCAGCATTCCGTCCTCCACTGGATAAGAAAAAAATGATAGCGTGTTGGCTATGTCTTACCAACCCCAAAAGATCGAAAAGAAGTGGCAGGCCTATTGGGCCAAAGAGAAAACCTTTCGCGCGGAAAATTCCAGCAGCAAACCCAAATACTATGTGCTCGATATGTTTCCCTACCCCTCGGGCGCGGGCTTACACGTGGGTCACCCCCTGGGTTATATCGCTTCCGATATTATTTCCCGCTACAAGCGGCACCAAGGATTTAACGTTTTGCACCCCATGGGTTGGGATGCCTTTGGTTTGCCCGCCGAACAATATGCCATTCAAACCGGTCAACACCCGGCCGTGACCACGGCCAAAAATATTGAAACCTATCGCGCCCAGCTCGATCGCATTGGTTTGAGTTTTGATTGGGAACGGGAAGTAAATACCTCCGATCCCGAATACTACAAATGGACCCAATGGGTCTTTGCCCAAATGTTCGAGCATTACTTTGATGGCCGGGAGCAAAAAGCCAAGCCCATCACCCAGCTCGTCGCCCAATTCGAAAAAGAGGGCGGCTGCAGCGAAACCGCGAGTTTTTCCGCCAGCCAATGGCAACAATTCTCACAAACGGAAAAAGAAGCTGTGCTGCAACAGTATCGCCTCGCCTATTTGGCCGATTTGCCGGTGAACTGGTGTCCGGCACTCGGCACTGTTTTGGCCAATGATGAAGTGAAAGATGGCCTCTCCGTGCGAGGCGGCCACCCTGTGGAACAACGAATCATGAAACAGTGGAGTTTGCGCATTTCCGTGTATGCGGAACGCTTGCTCCAGGGGCTCGACACCATCGAGTGGAGCGAAGCCATCAAAGAAATGCAGCGCAATTGGATCGGCAAATCCGAAGGTGCCGAAATTGATTTTGCCGTGCAAGCCGGCCCAGGCGGATCCGGTAATGAAAATCAGCCCGGTGGCGCGGAAGGTGGCGCGGAAACCATCCGCGTATTCACCACTCGCCCCGATACGATCTTTGGCGTTTCGTTTTTTGTGTTGGCGCCGGAAAGTGCCTTGGTGGAAAAACTCACCCAACCCGCCGAAAAAGCCAAAGTGCAGGCTTACCTGGAAGAGGTAAAAAAACGCACCGAGCGCGAACGCCAAGCCGATGTGAAAAAAGTGAGCGGCGTTTTCACGGGCGCCTACGCCATTCACCCCTTTACGAAAAAACCCTTACCGATTTGGGTGGGCGATTATGTGCTCGGCGGCTACGGCACCGGAGCCATCATGGCGGTGCCCGCCCATGATTCCCGCGATTATGCCTTTGCCAAACATTTTGAGCTGCCCATCCCTCAAGTGGTCAAAGGCGGCGACGTGGCCAATGAAGCCTTTGAGGCCAAAGATGGCATTTTAGAAAACTCGGATTTCCTCAACGGCCTTGCCGTTCCCGCGGCCATCAAACGCGCCATCGAAGAGGTGGAAAAACAAAAGCTTGGCGTAAGAAAGATCAACTATCGCTTGAGAGATGCCATCTTTTCTCGGCAAAGATATTGGGGCGAACCCTTCCCCGTGGCCTATGAAAATGGTTTGCCCAAAATGTTGCCCGTGGAAGAGTTGCCCATAAAACTTCCCGAGGTGGATAAGTATCTCCCCACGGAAAACGGTGATCCGCCCTTGGGTCGCGCGAAAAATTGGGTGAGTCGCTCCGGGCTGCCCCTCGAGCTTTCCACCATGCCGGGCTTTGCTGGCTCCAGTGCCTATTACTTTCGTTATATGGATCCTAAAAACTCTAAAGAGTTGGTTTCACGAGATGCCATTAACTATTGGAAAGAAGTGGATTTGTATATTGGCGGATCGGAGCACGCCACCGGTCACCTCATCTATGCCCGCTTCTGGTGCAAGTTTTTAATGGATATGGGCCTCTCCCCCGTGGAGGAACCCTTTAAGAAGTTGGTGAACCAGGGCCTAATTCAAGGCCGATCCAATTTTGTCTATCGCTTAAAGTCGGATCCCAACACCTATGTGAGCCATGGATTAAAAGCCAAACATGAAGTGCAAGAAATTCATGTGGACGTGGAACTGGTGGAAAACGATATCCTCGACATCGAAGGGTTTCGTGCCTGGCGCCCAGAAAATAAAAACGCCAAATTCCTTTTGGAAAAAGCGGATGTGAACGGGAATGTTCACGAAATTTATCGCTGCGGCTGGGCCGTGGAAAAGATGAGTAAGAGCTTCTTCAACGTGGTGAATCCCGATAGCGTGTGCGAAGAGTACGGCGCCGATACATTACGTTTGTTCGAAATGTTCCTAGGCCCCTTGGAACAATACAAGCCCTGGAATACGGCCGGCATTGAGGGTGTGAATCGCTTTGTGCAAAAGCTCTGGCGCTGGCTCCACGATGGCGAAGGCGATGAGATCGTAACGGAAGGCAAAGCTCCTGGCGAGGCCGAACTGCGCTTGCTCCACCAAACCATTGAGAAGGTTACACGGGATATTGAAACCCTGAACTTCAATACTTCGGTTTCCCAGTTCATGATTTGCGTGAACGAATTCGCCAAAGCCAATGTAAGAGCAAAAGATTTTTTCGAAACCTTTGCGGTGTTGTTGGCCCCCTATGCCCCGCACTTAGCCGAAGAGATTTGGCATAAACTGGGTCATAAAGATTCGATCCAAAAAGCGCCCTGGCCCAAAGCCAATCCTGCCCTATTGGTGATGGATTCCATGAAAATTGTGATCCAGGTAAACGGCAAACTCCGGGGAGAAATCTCCGTGGCCACCGGTGCTGATCAGGAAGCAATTTTTTCCGCCGCTTTAGCGAACGAAGAAGTGAAGAAATATATGGAAGGTAAAGAAATTAAAAAGAAAATTTATGTGCCGAAAAAGTTAGTGAACTTTGTGGTGCCTCAATAGCAGCAAAAGAAAGCGAGAGCGACTCAATGAAAATTTCCACCTCTTGGCAGCAAAAATACCTCTTCGAAAGCTTGAACGAAGGGGGCGTGACCGCCCGTATGGACACGAAAAAACCCTACGGCGATGAATCGGCCCTCTCACCCAAGGAGCTCTGCCTTGCCTCCATCACCGGCTGCACTGGCATGGATCTCATGGTCTACTTTAATAAATACAAGCAACCCCTGAAATCCATGCGCATCGAGGCCGATGCGCCGGTGATTAAGGGTCATCCCGCCGTATTCGAAAAGGTGACGCTCGATTTCTATCTCGAAGGGGTGGAAGAGAAACATGCGCTGGAAGCAGTAAAGCGTTCGCAGACCAAGGAATGCGGCGTGAGCGCCATGATCTCCAAGGCTTGCCCCATCTATTACCGTGTGCACCTTGAAGGCAAAATGATTGGTGAAGGCCAAGCGGCCTTTGAGTTCTAAACATGCGTTTTGCCGATCTACGATCCCCTGGATTAAAAACCGATATTGAAATCGCCCGCTTTGAGAATATCTTGAAAGAACGAGATGAATATTTGGTGGTAGAAACTCCCGCTAACCCCGACTATTACTGGGGCAATTTTTTGATCTTTCCAACCCCTCCCACTCTTCACGAT
>CAYZLH010000335.1:0-3720 GCA_964478795.1 uncultured Bdellovibrionales bacterium
AAAGGCTAGTAGCGACGCCAATGCCCACCCCCGTGCGGAATTGCCTTCAATCGCCCCCGCACCCGCCTCTGGTGGTCGGGGTGCATGGACTCCTGAGGAGGAGAGCCGGATCGAGCAATTGGTTAAAGAAGAAGTGCAGATGGTGGTGAGGGAAATCGCCGAAAAAGTAGCTTGGGAAGTTATCCCTGAACTAGCCGAGAATATTATTCGTAAAGAGCTCGATAAGGTTCTTAAAGAGATGGAAGAATAAGGCGCACGCTGACGTCTTCGCTGGCTAAAACCTGTTCCCCCGACTCCCCAGTTACCAATAGCTCACCGCTAGGCAAGAGCCGGAGTGGCCGAATTTCATCACCATTTTCTAACTTTAAAAGGGTATGCGACAACCGCGCCCGCCTTTCCCAATCACTCAAAATGGTTTTTACTCGCTGGTGACGAACTAGCTCTTGGGAAAATTTCTCTAACAGGCGCCGAGCAAAATCTTCACTTTCCGGAGTCGGCGCATAGTCTTTCCAAGCGATGGAGGATTCCGGAAAAGGCGAACTCACCAGGTTGCATCCCACCCCCATCACCACAGAAATTTTGTCGGCACTCTGGCGCACTTGCGTAAGCATACCAGCTAGTTTTTTTCCTTGAAAATACAGATCGTTAGGCCACTTCAGTTGAAGCTCTCGCTCAGGCAAAGTTTCGGCACATAAACTATGCAAAGCGAGCCCCAAGAGAAAGGTGAGCAAGGCCACTGGTGATGGCTGCGGCAAAACCATTCCCAGACTTAAAGCTAAATTTCCAGGTTCGAAAACCCACGTTCGCCCCCGCCGGCCATAGCCCCCACTTTGCTTTCTGGCCATCACGGCCAGCCCATGAAACTCTTCCCGATCACATTGGGCAAAGAGGTAGGAGTTCGTGGATACCACCTCGTCTAGAACTTGTAAGCGGAAAGGAACTGGCGGAAAGATCATTGGAATTCAAAAAGTAGGGAGAGGTCCACGGCTTTTACCGAATGAGTCAAAGCTCCGATACTAACCGCATCTACCCCAGTAGTGGCATACTCGGCTAAGTTCCCCAAATGAATGCCTCCCGAAGCTTCCAAAAACATACCGGCTTGCTGATCTCTTAATTTCGGTACCAAATCCTTCAACTGGGCTGGCGTGAAATTGTCTAAAAGCAATCGTTTTACGCCACAGTGAATGGCCTCCAAGGCCTCCTCCCAAGAGGTAACTTCCACTTCCACCGGAAAATCTTCGGCAATTTTTCCCTGCAAGTTGGCCATTGCTAGGGTGATCGAACCCGAAGCACGGATGTGATTCTCTTTGAGCAATACCCCATCATCCAATCGTTGCCGATGGTTATGGAGGCCTCCGTCACGCACGGCTTTCTTCTCCCAATACCGCAGGCCAGGTTGCGTTTTGCGAGTATCCAACACCTGGAGTTTCGCTCCCTGCAGTGCTTTTTTGTAAACCCTAGCCTGAGTGGACACCCCGGATGTGTGCTGTAAAAAATTTAGAACCGTGCGCTCGACCGTCAGAAGATCGCGGGCCCGCCCCTCAAAGGTGAGAATCGTCTGGCCTTTGGGAATTTCCTGACCGTCGGCCACACCATCCGCTAAAGAGTAGCGAATATCCCCACCAAAAACATCTAGGACCATTTCCACCAACGGCAAGCCGGAGAGGACTAAATCTTGTTTGGCAATAAGTTTGGCTGTGGCGCGAATCTCGGGTGGTACCGCCAATGCAGTGAGATCCCCCTTCCCGATATCCTCTTCCAAAGCCAAGCGAATCAGGGTTCTTGTTGCGGCGTGTTCTCCCATAGGCGGCGATCATATTCCCCCCCTGCCCGGGAATCAACACCCTTGCCCGGAGTCCGGATCTTTTCTACTCTGGAATGCGTACGGAAGCATTGCGCTAGCACCGACTCATAGAAATCTCCGCCCACAGGCGGGGCTGAGTGAGCCAATTTGGCGAAATGGGCGAAGAGGAAGATTCATGAAACGAAAGAAAGTCGTCTGTGTAGTGAGCTGGAGAAAACCGGAGGTGCCGGTGCGCCTCATTCTTTTGTTACAAACCACCGCCGAGCGCGAGGCCTTTTGGCAGCCAGTGGTGGGATCGGTGGACGAGGGAGAAACCTTTGCCGACGCTGCCCGTCGCGAAGCGGAAGAAGAAACGGGGCTAACGTTCACAGCCCCCGCCCGCCCCTTGGGCTTGCAATACGAGGCTCAGGATCGCCGCGGAAATCTCACCTATGAAGAATGTTTCCACCTGGCTCTAGTTTCCGATCGCCTCCCCACTCCCCGGCTAGACGGCAAAGAACACCAAAACTATGGCTGGTTTCCGGTGGACGAAGCCTTGGCGAAGGTGCGTTTTCCCCAAAATGCCAAAGCCATTGAAATCGCAGCTCAGCCCCCGATCCTACTCACCAAACGCGGAGTGTTTTTCCATGAGGGCGAGGAAATCACCCACGAACGAACGAAGCAGCTCTTCCATCGTTCCCTCGTTAAAGAAGGCGATCAAATATGGGTACGAGCTGGTGCTGAATCCTTAGAGGTGATTGCTCACGATTTGTATCGATTTGTGGAATCCTACGATGCCGCCACCGGCGAGCTGCGGTTTCTCGATGGAATCAAGGAACCACTTCGCCCAGAAACCCTCTATCAACGCACGGATCACTCGTTTGTTTGCCAGCGTTCGGATGGCGAAATGGCGGTGTTTCTTTCTCCGGCACACTACGCTTTTGCGCAGACCGTGAAGGAAGAATCAGGAAAATATTTTTTTGATTTTCTCGGGAAACTCTACCCGCTGAGCGTTTCGTCTTAGCGCGAAGGGATAGGTGGACAACCCCTGGCGCAGGAAAATGCGCTCAAAGGGCGTGGGTGGAATAAGCTGCCAAATTTTCGTGGCTTCAGCCTCCCGCATTTTTGCAAAACCAGGAGCCTCAGGGAGAATCGAGCCAATGTATTCCGCGTACTCTTGATGGTCCGTCTTGATCATCAGTTCGGCGCCTTCAGGGAGTAAGGCCGCCAGCGTTTGCAAAAATTCTGGCTGAATCACGCGCCACTTTTGGTGCGACGATTTTGACCAGGGATCAGGAAACAAAATCCAGACACGATTCACCTCACCGGGGGCGATAATTTTCGGCAGTCTCGCCATATTGGCGCGCAAGAAACAAACATTTTTTAACTTCTGATCTTGGGCTTTTTTTCCCGCTTTAAAGCATTGTTTGTATTTCCACTCGATGCCCAGGTGCCCCGCCTCAGGATGAGTTTTGGCCAAATGATTGGAGGTTTCTCCGTGGTAGGCGCCCAACTCCAAGTTTAAAAATGCATCTTTAGGAAGGCCAAAGTACTCCCGCCATTTTCCGCAATAATCTTCCGTTTGCTCATCGGACAAAAGAGTGCTGCCACCTTGCTCCCGAAAGGTGAGAATCTTTTCGCTATAGGGATTCCGCGAAGCCCGATAGGATTGAAAGTTGGCGATGGGATACTCTTTGCTCATGGGCCCATAGCAATAAGGAAAAAATAGCCGATTGGCAAGAGATCTGAGGGATTTCCAGCTGGCCTATCGGTTTATTGCGGATGGGAGAATGAAGCGAAGATTTTTCGGACCCTAGGGCTTGCCGAGACAAACTATGGATGAAAACGTCTCTGTGCGAAGATCGGCGCCAATTTTTCCAGCTGAAGCGGAATAACCATTCCCAGTGCGACGTAGAATCGCAATTTTTTGCCCACGA
>CAYZLH010000336.1:0-1619 GCA_964478795.1 uncultured Bdellovibrionales bacterium
ACGAGAAACTAAGCTATGTCGCTCTTTAGTGCCAAACCGATTGAAATTAGCATTCCTGAAGGATGTCCTTGGCACGAGGCCCAGGTTAAATTTGGTACGCCAAACGTGGATTGGTGTGAACCGACCATCTGCGCCCTGGTGAACGAACCAGCAAATACTTGGAGCAATCTTCCTTTTTTGCTCGTTGGAATCTACCTCTGGCTGCGAAAAGACTCGCCACCGGTGAAACAATTCGGCCTAGTGGTTTTTTTGATGGGTCTATTTTCAGGAATCTATCATGCCACTAATAATTTATTGACGCAGTATTTTGACTTTCTGGGCATGGCACTTATGACCAGTTATCTATTGTCTATCGTGACGCAAAGAATACAACGGGCAGAAGTTAGACCCTATGATCGGTCCTTTTGGATTTTCCTATCCGTAAATTTGACAATTTTATTGTTTTTTCAAGTCCTAAAAATTCCCCCACAAACAATGATGTTACTGGGAGGATTGGGAATTCTATTAGGCGAGGGAATTTATACCTTAAAGTTTGGCCGCGCCAAGGGATTCTTTTTTTTCGTTTTGAGTTTAAGTACGCTGATCGTGGCCCAAGTCTTCGCGCAGATCGACTTAAAAAGGATCTGGTGTGAGCCCAGTAATGCTATTCTGCACGGACACGTGATTTGGCATGTGCTCTGCGCTTTGGGAATGTATTTTGCCGGTAATTTTTTAATTCGAAGTACAAAATAACGAACGGCCGCCTTATGGGCAAAACTTCGTTGCACTCTCTATCAAAGTTGGCGGAGAGCTTTAGTAGCAGCATTCTTTACGGCTGATTTCGCGCTCCGAGTGGCGGCTATCAACTCATTTTTCATTGCAGTAATTTGCCAACGACCAATCAGTTCGCAAGCCTGAACTCGCACGTACCATTGGGGATCGCGAATTGCGATTTTTAACCAGCGCGTACTGGGCTTGGCTCCGATAGCCGCAACAGCTTGCAGCACATTGACTCTGATTCCGCCGCTCTCATCGCGCAATAAGGGCAGGAGATAGCGCGAAGCACTTTTTTTCCCCGTGCGAGCTAACGCGCGAACGGCGTGAAGTCGCACGGTCATTTGCGGGTCTTTTAAGGCCTTGCGCAAAACGGGCACGGCACGCGAATCGTTCAACTCACCTAAGGCCTGGAGCGACCACTTTCGCACTAACGGAAAATCTCGCTGGGTGGCCGCTTGCAATAATTGCGGCACGAGCCGCTTTCCCTGTTTTTTTATTCTGCGAATGGCGCGGGCCGCTTGGCGGTCGCTGCGAGTGTTCAACCACTGAAACATTTCATCCGTATTTTTCATTTTTCTTCGGGTCGGAGGTAAGTAAGATGAAATAGATTTTCTTTCAATAAGTCACGACTCACCCAGAGGTGCCCCAAATGCTCGGGGGCACATAGCTTTTTATTTAAAGAACCACCACATTTTGTGCCCCAAGAATTTCGCAAAAGATACTGGCAAGTCTGATTTTTTTCATCGTAACGTCGCCCGACCACAAGCGTAGCGTGGTTGCCGGTATAATCGCCAATCATTTTCGAATGAAAGCCAATAGCTAACGGATTCTTTTTTGCTAGTTGATGATCAATGCTGCCGATC
>CAYZLH010000336.1:1629-3700 GCA_964478795.1 uncultured Bdellovibrionales bacterium
GTCCACCGAGGTTGTTTTTTTATTGGTATCCACGATGTCCTCACCCTTTATTCCATAAGAATGCCGTTGGCCTTCGCAGTTTTGTTCATTCAATGCCCGAAAATGCTTGTAGCTGTCTCCTTGAGTAGCATTCAAAATTTTGGCATAGGCATCTAAGTCCACGCCTGGAAACATGTCTTGCACGCGCAAATAGGTAAAACAAAATTGATCTGCGCTAGGTGTTTGCGCTTCGACAATGGACCTAATGTCGCGAATCGTATCGTTTAGGCGGCCAAATTGAAAATTCTCTGAAGGCGCGTTTTTCTCTAGGCAGTAACCCCCTTTTTTCAAAGCGGCCTTTAGGGCATCGCCCATCATTCCGCCCTCTTCGGAGCCCAAATCCTTTCCGAAGAAAAAACGCTCATACCAAGAGATATTTTGGAAGTTATACTGAAAGGCAATATCGGACGCGGAAACCTTGCGGGTAAAATTGTTTGTATCCGGACCGAGTCGTGCCGAAACCAAGTCGGCTGCAGAAAAAGCATAACACCAGCCCTTGTCGGTCTGATCGCGCACGGGGCCTAAGCGGTGAGAAAAATCGACGGGAGTACAATCTGTTTTTTCTTTGGCCATTAGTTCAGAATAGGTTTTTTCAATTTCATTTTTTTCTTCCGTCGAAATGGCTGATTCTTCGATAATTTTTTGCAATGAGGGATCAAGCCCTAAGATCTCTTGGGATTTTTTCTCGAAATTTTCCAACATTGACTTTTGGGCCTTTGAATTTGATTCGTTGAAAATTTTCTTACGGGCATTGGCCAAGGCAATTTTAATTTTCGAGTCGTAAATAGACCGATCTAAGGCAAAAGTCTCAAGCGGGAGCCCCGCAATCTTCGCACAACGCAAAAAAGTCGGAATCCAATTCGTTCCCAAATCTGATTCTGAGGTGGCTCTAACATTACTCCAGATAGTCCCTGCTCGCCGGCTGGCCTCGGCCGGACTCGCCTCTTTTTCTTTTCCGCTTATCCCTTCCACCGGACATTGAATCTCAGGAGCCACCTTGGCAACCCCCGGGGGATCGGCTAGCGCCCCTTGCTGAAAGAAAAGTGATAGTATGGCGAATACCGCAATCATCTTCTCCATTGTATCCAAGGGAGAATACTTTCCTAGTTTTTCTTGGCGTTTTGCATCACAACTTTGGCCAATTCTTTTAGTCCGGCACTTACTTTGCGTAAAAACGAGGTATCGTGAGGAATAAAGATAAAATTAGGGTGCTTTTCCCAAAGCGCGCGGAGCTTGCGATCTATGGCGAGGGCCTCTTCTAAGGATTCGGTGCGCATCGGATTTCCACCTTCAATGGAAATACCTCCTACGGCCGCCGTTTCAAAAAAGATAACGGCATCATATCGTTTCAGCTGTTCCTCCAAGGTCGTTCCTAAATGTTGAAAGAATCCCTCGGGTTCCCCCGGCCAGTAGACCGCCCCATCCACCGTGCCGCGATCACAGATCAGTACTCGGCTGCGATATTCGGCGGATTGAGCGTCTTCCAGATTTGTTTGCACATGAAAGATTGCTCTTTGTGTAGCTTTGCGCACTTCGGGATCACCAAAACGTGGAAAGCCCCCTTCATAAAGCAAGGTAGCAGCCTCGGGCACCACTACTACTTCCGCGCCGATTTCTCGGCGATATAAATCAGCAGCCGTTGTTTTTCCACCTCCGGGGCCTCCCGTTAGCACTACTCTGCAGCATTGATTCATAGCGTCTCCTGGCTTTCTGGAATGATCGGTTGATCAAAAATATCAGTCGAGATAGAACTCCTCAAATCTAATTTTGGAGGATTCATGAAACTTTTTGCCGTGTCGATTCTATCTGCCCTTAGCCTTTCTTCCGTAGCCTTGGCCACCCCTAAAGTTGGCGATTTCGCCAATTATGCCTTGACCATGCAAAATGGCGGCAATTCGATGAACTTGAATTTGAGCCGAGAAATCTTGAGCCAGTCGGGCGATAGCTTCGTGGTTCGCCAAATCATTCAATTGCCAGATGGCCAACAGCAGACTTCGGAGTCAACGGAAGACGCTAGCAACTTTTTGACGGA
>CAYZLH010000337.1:0-3697 GCA_964478795.1 uncultured Bdellovibrionales bacterium
CGAACTCTTAAAGACAGTGCGCGCGAGCTCTGGAAAGAAACGCATTAACGCCATTCGCCAAATGCACACTATGTTGGTGCAAGAAGAGCAAATCGTAGTTCCATTGGTGGAGAAAGGACAACTCGTAGCCCTGTCAAAATCCCTGGAGGGATTTGCGCTTAATCCATTTGGCGTGATGAATCTCGAACAGCTTAAAAAATCAAAGCCAGGGAACTAGTCCCTGGCTTCGGTGAGTTATGGCAGATAACCCTCTGATCCCGGAGTGTAGAATGTCTCCGGATTCGGCGGATTTAGCGGCCGGCCCGTCTTTAATTTTTCAACCAAATCTGGGTTGGCGATGAAGGCTCGTCCAAAAGCGGCGAGATCTATCTTTCCTTCAAGAATTACTCTTTCGGCATCATCGGCCGATTGAAACCCGCCCACGGTAATTAACGTCCGGGAGAAATTTCGGCGAATTCGTTCTTTCAAACTACCCGGTACTGCTGGCGCTCCCATAGAAGAATGATCCACCAAGTGCAGATACACGATACCAAGGTCATCGAGGTCTTTGGCAAGTCCGGCAAAAAAATCTTCCGCGCCCGGAAATTCCCCCATGTCGTTAAATACGCCGAAAGGAGAAATTCGCACACCAATTCACTGAGCACCAATGCGGGCCTTAGCTAGTTCAATGATTTCGAGGAGAAATCGTTTACGATTTTCCGGAGATCCTCCGTACCCATCGGTTCGGTGGTTGCTGCTTGGATGAAGAAACTGCTCGAGCAAATACCCGTTGGCCGAGTGAAACTCCACACCATCAAATCCAGCCTCCAGCGCCATTTCCGCGCCGCGCACGAATTCCATCTTGGTGGATTGTAATTCGGAGGGACTCAGCTCTTCCGGAATTGGAAATGGTTGCAGTCCTTTTTGATCTGTCCACATTTGCCCGGTCAGCCCAATCGGTGACGGCGCTAAGACTCGCGCGCCACTCGGTAAATTCAAGGGATGTGAGGCCCGACCGGTATGCATCATTTGCAGAAAGATTTTCCCGTCACGCTCCTTTACCTTTTGGGTAACTTTTCGCTATCCGGATACTTGTTCTTTCGAAAATATTCCCGGAATTCGTGCGTAGCCGAGGCCATTGGCCGAGGGCGAGGTGCCCTCGGTAATTAGCAAGCCAGCTTGCGCGCGATTTCCGTAATACTCCGCCATCATTTCATTGGGCACATTCCCAATGGCTCGGGAGCGCGTTAGCGGCGCCAACACTACTCGATTCTTTAATTCAAGCTCACCTAGTTTCCAGGGCGAAAAAAGCTTTTCCATTTTAGTTACCTTTCGTGAAGAGCGGACGATAGAGATGCCAGTAAGAAATGGCCCCCAGAATGTTAAGCGCGATCATAATAATCGGCAAAACAGAATTCTGTAATCCAGGCGTCAGAAACAAGTGAAACAGAAAAATATTAAGGGTGATGGGCGCCAGGATCACCAATGCCAAGGGAGCCGCAAATCCCGCCAGCAAAAGCGCGCCAGCAATAACTTCAGTTCCTTTCAAGAACGGAAAAAAATAACCCGATCCCGCTAATCCACCCATAAAGGCCATGGCGCCTTCGGGCAAGGGCGGCATTGGCAAGAATTGTAAAAAGCCATTCAAGCCAAATACTAAATAAATCAACCCTAATACGTATCTAGATCCAACATATACTTTCGTTTTCATACAGTCTCCTTTTTGTTACAATTTTAGTTACAATTTATCAGAAAAAAAATCACTCTTTAGTCAATCTTTCGTTAGTCTTTGCAAAACATCCTCCAAAGTAACTTTCTCCAAATCTTTCTCTAAGGCGCGCTCCACCGATTGAAAGATCGGCTCCAAGGCCGCTTTCATCTTGCAGCTCAGTGGACACTTTTTATTCGGCGCAGCTGGGTTATAGGCAAAGATCGACCCATCATCCACGGCCTCATAGATCTTGCGCAAGCTCACCTCTTTCGGAGCGGCCCGCAGCACCGTGCCCCCATTTTTACCGGTGATCGTTTCCACGAATCCAGCCTTTTGCAAGTCCAGCAGGATTCGACGAATCACTACAGGGTTAGTATTTACACTTTCGCCCAAATACGTCGAACTCACCTTTTCACCCTTTTTCAGGGCTAAGGCGGCGAGGATATGAGTGGCTACGGCGAATCTGCTATTTGCTGCCATATGTAACTATAATAGTTACAATTAAAAGATATGTCAAAGAAAAAAACCAAGCGGGGTTTCCACTTGGTTTTCCTGAGTTTTTCCGCTTAATCGCGTTTTAAGCCTTATTCGGCTCCGAAGCCCATCGCTTCAATCTTGCCATTTTGGCACTCCACATCAGTGGCACAAGACCATTCCTCTTGAGCTGGTTGCCGCTTGATTTTCTTGGGTTGAATTTCATTAATTTTTTTCGCCACTAGCTTTTGCTGACAGCCATCAATGTTTTCCATTTTTCGCACAAGCGCATCTTGAGTGAGCACCTTCAGCATTTCGGGATTTGGCTCCCTGGCAATTTCCTCCATCTCACGGGCGTAACGAGACTTCGCCTTTAATACACACATCCCCACCGATTCACGCGCATGGGCTTCGACTACAGATGTGGAGCTAAGGAATAGAGTAAGGGCGATTAAGAAAAAACTTTTCATATGGGGTCTCCGTGGTTTGCAATCAAAACTGCAAGGGTAAGGCCAAGATGTTTTGGACGGGCATTCCTATAAATTCAGGAACTTTCTTCGCCCGTCTCACCTTTGAGACATGTTAAGAATCTGTAAGGTGTTCAAGACTTAGTGTTCGCGAAATCGCCTAGAATAAAAAAACTTCGGAACGCCGGCTACGTATGAACAACACCTCTTCGTTATTCGCAGGCAATGGCAACATTTCGTACCTTACTCCTTGTGGACCCTTGTTGCCGGCAGGAAATTCTTTTTTCACAGCCAAACCCCGGCGCACCAAACTCTCCCAAGTTCGCACGGCTTCTTCCGATGGCCGCGCCGTAGAAACCATAATTTTTCCGGCCTTCTGAATTTCATTGGCCAATGACAGATACAACATTCGGCCAAAGCCCAAATTGCGGTAGGAGCTTACATGGATCTCAATATGGGCTTCATAATATGGCAATTGCCAATCATTCGATCGCCCAGTCACAATATTACCCACCGACTGCCCCGCCACTTTGAGTTCAATGCCAATGGCATCATTCGATTGCACCTCAAATACAACGTCTCCTGGTCGAATGCCGGCTCGCTCTAATCTATGCTCCAGCAAAACTTCTGCCGACTGCAGCAATTGATACTGTCGGGCGCAGTCGACCGAGGCGATACTAAGAATGGAAAAGAATAGAAACCACATCTTTAACGTTTCGGCAGTTGCCCAACATACGCTTGAGTGCATTTGACCGTGTAAAACAACCAAAGGGAGTGCTGGTAAAGTATACAAGTATTGGATATTCTTGCACTATGCAAACCTGGAACGACCCCGTATACCTCAAGACCGCCCTCATCGTATTGGGTACGATCTTTTTTAGCGCCGGAGTGGTTTATTTCTTTCGCCGAAAGAATGCCTACTTTGCCGGGGCCTGGGCGAGCATCAAGAGTTGGATCTTTGCGGCGCCGATTTTATTTTTGCTATTCGCGATTCCTTCACCCGGACCACTCATTGTGCTCACACTTTTCGCCATTTATGGCGCAAAGGCTTTCTTTCAGATTTTGG
>CAYZLH010000338.1:0-3693 GCA_964478795.1 uncultured Bdellovibrionales bacterium
GCGGGCTTTCGGCGTTTCCATAGAAAGTTCTATGATTCGGAAAGTAATGCCTTCGGGAAATTAACCCGTCGTGGGCAGACACCCAAAACTCTGATTATCGCCTGTAGCGATTCCCGCGTGGATCCCGCCATTCTTTCTTCGGCAAATCCAGGAGAGCTGTTTGTGGTGAGAAACGTGGCTAATTTGGTGCCACCCTACGAATCAAGCTCGGGCTTTCACGGGGTCAGCGCCGCCATTGAATTTGCCGTGGTGAACTTGCAGGTGAAAAATATTGTAATTTTGGGACATCGGCAGTGCGGAGGTATTCGCTCGCTCTTTACACCCGAGGCCGTTCGCTCCGGTGGTTTTGTGTCTCAGTGGATGACAATTGCGAAAAGCGCTAAGGAAAAGGTAATGGAAAAATATCCCGAAGCCAGCCTCGAGCAGCATTGTAAAGAATGCGAAAAGGAATCCATACGGGCCTCCATCGATAATTTGATGACCTTTCCGTTTGTGCGTGAAGCCCGCGAGTTTCGTGGCATGCAAATCTTGGGTTTATATTTTGACCTCGAGCTTGGGCTGTTGCTCGAGTTGGATTCTGACTGGAAAGAGTTTTCGCAAATTCAACTGTAATAATTTCGCCATGAAGATGCGCGGCGAGCTAGCGAACCTGAAATCCTGGACGCTCCGCGAATACCAATTTGGTGCGCCAAATCCAATTGAGCGGACGAATTTCGCAGCGTTGAAATCCACTGTTTTTTAGCAAACGATAAATTTCTTCTTGCGGGTAGGTAGTAATGTTGGACGTGGATAACTTTGAGTTATTTTCTGAGAAGGAAAATAAGACCCGCTTGTTTGGCACGCTGGCTAAAAACTTGGCAAAATGCTCTGGCTGAGATTGATCAGCGAGATCAAGAAAAACCAAGAGGTCGGCTTTTTCCCATAATTTTCGAGGAACGATTTCTGAATTTGGCCGTAAAAAAGATTTTCCGGCAAACTCGTTGCCCCGATAATTAACTTCCAGAATTTCCCAATGGGAGAGGCGTATCTTTTCTAACCACCGTTTGGCTAGTCGGGTTCGCGCCCGAATCGATAGCCTGAGAATTGATTTTTTGAACAACCGCTTACTCCTTTAAGCGAACCGCTTCTTAATAGTGTAACGAAGATTACACGGCTCCCAAAGCGAATTTTTTGGCGATGGCCATTGCGGCCACAGCGCCCATGCTCACGCTCCCTTGCAGGAGGAAGCCGCCAGTGGGGGCATCCCAATCCACCATTTCCCCGGCACAATAGAAGTCCGGCGCTTGCTTGAGCCGCAAATTTTCATCGAGTTCGTCCCACGAGAGCCCTCCCGAAGCGGAAATGCTTTCCGTTAAGGGTTGGGGCGCAAGTAGCTGAATTTTCAATTTTTTTAGATTTCGCGCAAAGTCTTCGGGCGAGTTAGTGGCCGGCATGAATTCCTTGGCGAGAATTTCCGCGCCGGGCGAGAGTTTGGCCTGTCGCCAGAAAAATTTTGGGTCTTTGCCCAGCCGTTCAGTCAAGCGCGCTAAGGTCAGGTCAGGTTTCAAATCAAGTTCCGCCTCGCCAGGGCAGCCCAATGTATAGATGGGTGTGCCTTCCAATCCGTAACGGGTGATCATCAGCTCGCCCACCTTGGTGCCCAAACGGGTGGTGAGCGCTAGTCCCTTAATGGGCTTGCCTTCGGCTCTTTGAAAGAAATCGGGAGCTGCCGCAAAGGAGTATCCAGCATTGGCAGACTGGAAAGGGGCGAAGGAAAAATTCGCAAAAATCTTGGGCCAGAGGGGAGGGGATTTTTCCCAGGAGGGGCCGCCCAAGGCAAATAAGAAACTGTCGGCCGAGAAAACGGAGTCATCCTGAAACCTAGCGGATTTTTCCGCAAAATTTACGGACGCTAATTCTTTCTCAAAATGAAAGGTGCCACCTTTGGCTTGAATCGATTCCACCCATCGTTTCAAAAGCGCGGCGGCCTTTTCGTTTTCGATTAAGTATCGTTTGCTGGTGCCTAGAAAGGGAGTTTCCCCCAAGTCCTCTAAAAATTTTAGCCAACGGGCACGAGGGAAAGCAGCCAAACACTTTTTCATTTCTTCAGTGCGGGTTCGGTAGAAGCGAAAAAGTTCCGCCTCTTCTCCACCATGAGTCACGTTGAGACCGCTACTACCAGCCACGAGCAACTTCCAGCCAGCACTCTTGCGGCGTTCAAAGAGATGAACTTCGACTTTGGAATCAACCAGAATGCTGGCCGCCATTAGCGCTGCGGGACCGGTTCCGATGATGGCAACTTTTTTCATTAGTGATCGTGAGTTAACTCTTCCTCTTCCAACCATTGGAAGGCGGGCACCACTTCTTCGAGATTGGCCCGCACTGGCGACACTCTATCTGCACAATCGATCTCCACACCAGAGAAAAATTCCGGCCGATACTCAAAGTGCATTGTATCGTAGTGATTCCACTTGCCGCCCCAGATGAAGCCATTTTTTTCAAAAATCATTACAGCTTTTTCGTGAAAATAGGGGGCCGCCTGGGGAATGAAGTGGTCATTTTTATAGGCTACTTCCCCGAGTTTGGCTTTTTCCGGATTTTTGCGTTTTTCATCCCATAGCCAGTACTGGTTGGGTAGATCCGTGAGCAAATCGATCCCGGTGCCAAAGGAATGAGTGGAGAGACGGGAGGTGCCGGCGACAGTGCGCCAGTGAAAGGTCATCAAACTTAAATCCTTCTTTTTCTGTAAAAATGGCAGGAGAAATGCCTTGAGCGCAGGATCACGATTGGCCTCTTCTTTCAGTTCTTTGCCTGTGCGTTCCAGGGCCGCGGCAGCTCCCAGCCGTTTTTGGAATCGTACTGTCTGTCCCAAAAAGCTTACGGGCACTAGATTTTTGCGAACTTCCCCTTCGTTTTCTCCATAGATCGCCTTTAGTAAAATTTCGGCGCGGATGCGTCCGGGGTCGTAATTCTTGCGAATCTCGGGAAGTGGGATGATGCCGAGAGCGTAGGGAATTTTTAAGATGGAAAGAATGTCAGGCTTTTCCATTCGATCATAAAAAGAAAGTTTTTGCCGGTCATCGCAAGCCACCGTTTGGCGCTGGCTGCGGGTTTGAAATTCGATCCCGTCTCCCCGCATCTGCAGCTGAGCCGACTTACAGGTGGAGTAAGTTTGAAAAACTTTTTCGCAGTTTGGTTGCGCGATGGCCAAGAGAGAATAGATGAGGAAAAGCATAGGGACTTATCGGGAAGTCCTGGCCGAAATTGAAGGGGAAAAGCGTGTACGTTAATCGTGAGATTGCACCTTTTTGCGCAGACCTTTGAGCTCGGAGCGGCCCTTCTTGCGGTTTACCCGTTTCTGTTGGCTGGAATAGGTGGGTTTCGTGGCTTTGCGCTTTTTGGGTGGATAGAGAACTTCCAATAGATAGGATTTTAATTTTTCCAAACAGCGCTCTTGGTTGCGCTTTTGATCCCGATACTCCTCAGAGGTGGTGAGAAAATATCCCTCTTTATTGATGCGATTGGCGAAGCGTTGCAGAAATCGCTCTTTCACATCTGGCGGGATCGAACTTGCGGCCACATGCCAGCGCAACTCCGCCTTGGAGTTCACCTTATTTACGTTTTGCCCACCGGATCCGCTAGATCGTGCAAAGGAGAATTGCAGTTCCCAGTCGGGGATGGAGGCCCAGAGGAAGTAACTGAGGCGCGAGGCAA
>CAYZLH010000339.1:0-3693 GCA_964478795.1 uncultured Bdellovibrionales bacterium
GGGCGGCACGAAACTCCGAAGGGCGCGTAATTCTCTACGGCGACAAAGTAACGGGCAGTATGAACCGCGCTATTTCTGAGACCAATCGCCGCCGCGCCATCCAACGCGAATACAATGAAAAACATGGCATCACGCCGAAGACAGTGATTCGCGACATCAAAAAGTGGGATCAAATTGCCGATGACCGAATGCAGGTGGGCTTTTCTACAGTGGAAAAGGCCTTGGGCGGCCTCGATGGATTCGACCTGAAATCTTTCCGTTCCATCAAAGATGTGCGTTCAGCCATTGATTCGTTTCATCAAAAAATGCTGGATGCCGCCAAAGAGAAACGTTTCGAAGAGGCAGCTGCGTTACGAGATCGGGTAAAAGCACTCAAAACTCTCGAGTTACAATTACTCCAAGGGGAAAATTAAGAATTTCCCCGCTGAATGGGTCGTACTGCAGGCAAAAAAAATCCGCTAAAATTTCTTTAGCGGATTCTCTAAATCAAAATATGCCGATTAGCGAAATCTGCGACCGCGAGGCCAAGGACGGTAATTTCTTTGCCAATCTGGGGTGCCGAGCACTGCCAAGATCTGGCGCATCGGGGTGGTGGTAATATGCAAAGTAGCTTGACCCTGCCATTGACCGTTGAACTGAGGATTGTAGTAATTGCCTTGATTAGACGCTAGACCAGCCAAGCAGCTGATGTTCGGATAGGTATGTACAAATCCTTGCGCTTTCATTCGGCAAATCTGTGTATTGAAATCCGAGCTCATATTGTTACAGGCATAAGCAAAACCGTTGTAGGCATCTACCACTTCAGGAGCGCAATAGCCCTGAGCCGGCATCACTTCACTTTGATAAGTGGAGTAGCCAACGTTTCCATCATTTTTGTCGTTTCCACATCCAACGAAGGAAAACGCACCCAAAAAAACCAACACAAGAACACTCTTATTCATAAATCTTCTCCTCTTTTTGAAACCGAGGGCAACGTACTGTAGTTTATAGCGCGGCGCAATATAAAAACGCTGTATTTTCACGCAGTTAAAATAAACTAAATTAGTCAAGTAATTTGGACGCAGCGAGAAATAAAAATAACTTAATATTATTGAATAGTTATTGGGTCTTCGTAGGGAAAGTTTACGCCAGAAATTCGGTACTCCGAAGATTCCAAAGATTCGATCTCCGTACCTTCCGCTGAGATTTTTCCCGCTCCACCCGGACGATCGAGCACATAGTGAGGCAGAAAATAGCCAGGCATACTCCCGCGCAGCTCCCGGAAGATCTCTCGTCCCCGCGCCAAAGATACGCGAAAGTGCTCCGCCCCTTTCACCAAATCACAGTGGTGTAGGTAGTAAGGCATCACGCCCCAGGCCCCCAACTCCAGCCACAACTTCCGTAAGGTGGTGGCCTGATCGTTTACTCCTTTGAGTAGTACTGTTTGATTGAGCAGTAAAGCACCGGTCTCTTTTAACCGCTGGATTGCCTGACCTGCCTGAGTCGAGCACTCCTTGGGATGATTAAAGTGTGTAACGACCACAAATCGAAAGTTGTACTTTTTTTGGAGTAGGCGCACGAGTTCGTCGTTCACTCGGCTAGGGAGCGTAACGGGCATGCGGGTGTGGAAGCGAAGCCTTTTAATCGTCGATACTTGCGCCTCCAGTAGATCCAGCAGGGCTTCTAGCTTAGAAGTAGAAAGCATCCATGGATCGCCTCCAGTGAAAATCAGTTCCTCGATTTCTGGATGAGCGGCGAGATACTGAAAGGCCGCGGTAAAATCACCGGAATAGAGTTCCTCATCCTGCTCGTTCATCAAGTTTTTACGAAAACAAAACCGGCAATACATCGGACACAAATTCGTGACGTGCAAAAGGGCACGATCGTCATAACGGTGAGTTAGGCGTGGAGCCACCATTTTTGCTTGATCCCCAATGGGATCGCGTAAACCAAGCGGCGAAAATAGCTCCTCATCGGTCAGCGGAAACGCCATGCGAGCCACGGGATCGGCAGGATCTTGGGGATCGATCAGCGAGAGATAGTACCGCGGCACCAAGGTGCGATATTGGCTCTCAGGGCCAACGCTAGCAGCAGACAAAAAGGCATACCCGTCCAAGTCGCCAACGGAGCGGACGGCCGATTTGAGCTCTTCTTGCCAAGTTTCCAGCATGCCGAAGATGTAAACGAAGGCGATGACGGGGTCAAACAAGATCGGTGATATTGGCCGGAGGCCGAAGTTTAGGGCCGTTTCGCCATTCGGCTAGCGGGCTCAGTCGGCTTGCAACGGTAACGAAGCACGTACCGTTCCCCACGAAAATCCTTGAAGTTTTCTCGATCCATCCGCGTAATGGTGCTCTTTTGTCGTCGGGAACGAATCTTGGTGGCGCTGATGATTTTTCCCCCGCGATCCACGATGCCCACATGTCCGCGGAAGAGCATTAGGTCTCCAGGCTTGGCCTCTTCCTCGGGCAATACATCGAACTCCGGCAAATCACTCATGCCACGAGTGGGGCGATAGCCAAACGGCAAACCGGCGCGGCGATAAATTTGGTGCACGAAATGGGAGCAATCGGTGGCCTTTTCAATGTTAGCCGGATTTCGCGGCCCCAATTTGTAACGAGCGCCCACAAATCGTTTGGGGTTCGCCAACGCCAAGATTTTTAGGCGATCGCGCACGGTGAGCGGCTTACAAGAAGCGGACTCTCGTGCGCGCACATTTTCACGATACACAGGTCGCGTCGAACCAGCACAAGCGGCGAGAAACGAAAAGGTCATTAGGGTTAGTAGTAGTCGGCACCACATACTCTCCTATCGGAAATAAGCCGACACGGGATGAGTGTGTTTTGCCCGAGACAGTGCTGCTTTTACACGGAACCAAACCTAATCATTGGGCTCGATATACGTAAATTCCTGTTTCCGGAAATTCCGTAGCTTCACTTTTTTGCCTTCTTTGCCCAAAAAGTACTGAGGCAAAATCGGGATTTTTCCTCCGCCACCAGGAGCATCGATTACCAAGTGGGGCACGGCTAGGCCAGAGGTCCAACCGCGGAGGTTTTCAATAATTTCCAAGCCCTTTTCGATAGGCGTGCGGAAATGGGAAATCCCTTGCGAAAGATCGCACTGATAAATGTAGTAAGGACGAACTCGCATCATCAATAACTTGTGATTGAGTTCTTTAACGATTTTTGGATCGTCGTTCACTCCCTTCAAAAGCACCATCTGGTTAGAAATCGGCACGCCCGCATCGGCCAAGCGGCGACAAGCATCGTAAGCTTCCCGAGTGCATTCCTTTGGATGGTTGAAGTGAGTGTTCACAAATACCGGATGATGCTTGCGTAGCATATAAATAAAGTCGTCGGTAATCCGTTGTGGCAGAGTCACCAAATTTCTCGTGCCCATGCGGAACATTTCAATATGGGGCATGGATCGCAACGAGCTCAGAATATAATCCAAGCGTTCATCAGAGTTCGATAGTGGGTCGCCACCGGAAATCACCACATCGCGGATTTCCGGATGAGTGCGAATATACTCCAGCGCGTCGTCTAATTGTTTTTTCTGGGCCGCCGAGCCTGGATCCGAAACTTTTCTTTTGCGTGTGCAGAAACGGCAATACATCGCACAGTTGTGAGTGGTGTAAAAAAGCACTCGGTCGGGATAGCGATGAGTGATTCCTGGCACCGGCATATCACGCTCTTCGGCGAGCGGATCTTCCAT
>CAYZLH010000340.1:0-3683 GCA_964478795.1 uncultured Bdellovibrionales bacterium
ATGAGTCAGCGGAAAGTCTGTCCGAAAAATCAGCTCCCCATTATTGCGATACTTAAAAATCGTTTCGTCCTGAAATACAAAATAGCTTTTACCTTTGTCAGCTAGGAGCGGGTATCCTCCAGGAAACTTGTAGGCTAATCGCCCGTCAGCATCAAAAACTTCTCCGGTATTATAAGATAAAAGATAGGAGCTTTCCCTTGGTTTCAAGGAAAGGCCTCCCGGCGAGCTAGAACTCTGCAGAGCACATGAAGTTAGCAGTCCTAGAAGCATTAACGGTAAGGCGAGCATGAAGTTAGTATGCCATTCTGTGGATACTTTTAAAACGAATATGGCCCTTACGTTTACGAGGAGAATCTAGACGAATAGATTCCAAACAATGACGCAGTTCATGAATGTATCCAATGGTTGCCCCCATTTTTCCATCTCTTTCGTAGATTTTGCTGGGAGATCTGGATAACTTAATCTTAGCAATGTCTCATAAAACTCTCTGCGCTATGCCATGGAAAAGAATCTCCACTTCCCCCTCAGGAACCCTGCGGCTATGCTGCCTATCTAGTGGAGAAATCGGCCTGGTCAAAGATGCCGAAAATAAGTATGTGCGACTGCCCACAAGCCTGGCAGTAGCCTTCAATCAACAAGGGCTACAGAAAGTTCGAGCCGAGATGCTGAGTGGCCAGTGGCCAGATGCATGTCGAAAATGTCAGCAGCTAGAAGAAGACGGGCTTAAATCGGAAAGAATTGTTTCTTTGGAACTCCATCCGGAAATGCTCACCGACAAGTTATCCACCAACTGCGATATCAATTCCGTACGTGAACTTGATTTACGCTTAGGGAACCACTGCAACTTGAAGTGTCGAATGTGCAGTCCTTACTCATCGTCAACCTGGAAAGCCGACTGGCAAGCACTTGGCAATACTGTTTCCCAAATTCCACAGGGAAATTTGCAACGATTGGAATCCGGGTGGGAGCGAGCCCCCAAAACAATTCACGAAGTTTCGCAAATTCTTCCTCATTTGCGACTCATTTATTTAACTGGTGGCGAACCGGTCTTATCGAAGTCGAATCTTCTCATTCTTAAAGCTGCCATCGCGAGTGGGAACTCCCAAAATATTACCATCCGTTATACCACAAATGGGACTTTCATCTGCCCCGAATCCGTGGAACTTTGGTCACACTTTCAGTCTATTCAAATCGGCTTTTCGATCGATGGTGTTGGTCCAATCAATGAGTACATCCGCTACCCAACGAAGTGGAGCAAGGTAGTGACTAATCTGAAAAGATATCAGGAGCTCAGCCAGATACTTCCGCTGCAATTGACAGCCATGGCAACTGCGCAGATCTATAACGTATTTCAACTTTCGAAACTTATCGACTATTGTACCGAGCAAAATGTTCCACTGGAGATCGACATCGTCACCGAACCTCAAAGGTTATCGTTGCGTAACATGACGCCTCAATTAGCCCGACAGGCCTTTGCCGCCTTAGGTCGCTATGCCGAACGCAATAAAAAGATCCCTGGGGTGCTGGCCGCCCTACAGGCCGCTGACGGAAGTGAATGGCCGGCCTTTATCGAATACACACTCAAGTTGGATAAAATACGCGGTCAAAACATCATAAAAGTTTGCCCCGAGTTTCGTGATCACTTTCTACAAGATCAAGAAAAATCGGGGCATGTTGAAGCATAGACAGTAGCTCAAAAAACGAAGCCAGAGAAGTTTCTGGCTTCGCCACATTGGTCAACTTAATTGTTTACCTGGCCAATTTTACAGCAAGGCTCTTCGTTCGTCTTAAGATTTTCTAGCCGCTCAACAAAACGGGGATGAGACGTCTCACTGAAACGCTTCTTCATGGGTTCGAGAATTTCTTTCATCTTCTTTTGCTCAGATTTCGAGAAAGTGTAGGTTGGAATGCCATGAGTCTTAAACCTAGCAAGCACCTTTTTCTCCATATTGCGAATCTCTTCGCGTTCTTTCATTGCCGTATTTTTTGCGGCATCTAATACGATCTTCTGATAGTTGGCTGGAAGGTTAGCGAAAAACTTCTTATCCATAACAAGAGCAGTGGAAGCCAAGTAGAAAAATGGAATGACCACATGTTTTTGTTGCTTAAAAGCCTTGGGGCCGAAGTTGTCTAGCACATCATTAAAATCGTTGAAGATATTTTCATCAAGAGTTCCGTGTTTCGGATTAGCTTCGGTAGCAACAAACTCTTGGGCACCCAAAGTCCGATAAACTTCGGCCGTAATTGTGGAAAGATTCGGATGCACAGTAGACTTTCGCAAATCAGCCAAGGTTCTAATATCCTTTTTAGACCGCAATGCAATGGCTCCACCACTATAAGTAAACGCCATACCTTTTAGGTTTACGCCGTCTAACTTTGCCAATAACTCCTCGCCCAACGCGCCACCCGCAAAAGAGTCAAAGTGTTTGTGATCAGCGAATACGAAGGGCATTTGCATGATTTTGTAGGCGGAATCCACATCAGCAAAAACGTTGGTGTAGACTTGTCCCATATCAGCTTTGCCGCTCTGAATTTTTTTAACGATCACGTCTCTGGTGCGCCAGGCAGAATCGGCAGGCAAAGAGGTATCAATAGTTGCCTCTACCACCACATCACCATTGGTCTTTTCCGCTACTTCCTTTCCGAATCGATTCGCGGCGTTGAGAAAATAGCCGTATGGAGTATGATTTAGCATCCAGCGAATTTTGTAGGTCGGCTCTTTCTGAGGCGCTTGCTCCGCACCCGACGCGGCTTTGGCCGTACCTGAAGCAAATAACATAGCAGCAAATACTATCGTAAACGTTTGTCTAAACATTGTTCCCCCGGCTATCTAAGCATTAATCTGGCAAAAATCTTTCTAATTAAGTGTGTGCACGGAAAGCTGGGTTGTCAAGTTCAATGGGACCCGATCGGTCCGAGATTACACGGTAATTTTGCGCGAATCCCTAGGAAAATTAGCGGCCTAAACGGAATTCATTTTTAGACTAAGATACTGCCATTCGGCTAAGCGTTGGGCTCAATAATTTACTCGGCGTAACGGAATCCGCAGGGCTGTTCCCGCCCTGTAGATTCGCGATTGATTAAACCCATCTAGAATCCTTAATTGACTTAGGCTCAATTGAAATTCGGCCTTACCGTTTGGACAATCCGGAAATGCCGGTAACCAAATTGGTGAGAACACCGTTTTACGGGTCAAACTTGAGCTATCGTGTCCAACCCTTGTCCCAATCAGATTTTGGGAATACTCTTGACCACATTTGGAAAGCAAAGTTAGGTCCTTCACGAAGAACGTTAGTGGCGGATCTTTATTCCAAGCCAAAGGCTTGGCTATCAACGCCAGCCTAGTTTTGCCCTCAATCCATTTTGATAAAAGGTAGACGGAACAAATCATCGGCATGGGACATAATCGCCCCTCATATATTTCGATGTCCTCTATTCCACTAAAATAGTCTTCAAGTTCAGGCCATCGCCTTAGGTTATCTCTTAGCGAAATTCCGCTATCCATCTGGTACGGATCGGAAAGTCCCGATGGCCAAACTAGTTGACTGCTGCCTGTTTGTTCCGCTGCAAAAACGGTTAATTTTGGTGTCTCTATGATTCGTTTCGTTTGCTCGTGAGGAAAGGCCATTTGGATCTCTGCTGCTGCATCAGCTAACAATTCCACGAGACTGGCATTTTTTAAA
>CAYZLH010000341.1:0-3683 GCA_964478795.1 uncultured Bdellovibrionales bacterium
GTATTTACGTAGCGAATTCGTTTTTGATAAGAACCTCCAGCTCCCGGAAAAGTCGCAGGAATGGTTTGCTGAGGAGTTTCAAAATAAATAGTTTTTCCAGAGCCAATCACGGTACTGCCAGTAGAGGGAACGGCCGCACAGGTAGTAGAGCTGCCATACTTTTTTACAAGAGCGTTGGAAATTACGACTCGTAAAGATTCAATTTCTCCTACCAATCCCTCAATCTTGATCACTTGCTGGAGTGTAGAATCATTGAAAGTCACACAGTTATATTCTTCTGTTCCAGGAAACCCCATCAGAATCCAAAAAAAATTTCTTACCGTCTGAATGGGGGATTCATTGTTAGAATCACACACAAATGCCTTAGAATGCATCGGCTGGAGAAATAAAATCAGAAAAATTAGGATTGGCATAAGAAAATTAACTCTCCTGGCAGTGCAATATTAACAGAACGCTTTACCTCGTAATACAATTGGAACCCCCGCACTTCACATCCAGCGAAGGAAGTAAATTAATGGAGGATGAACTATCACCAAAGGCCCCTGGATCTCCCACGACCTTCTTCGCATCATAGGGAGAACAAGTGGTTGCCGTAATGGCCAAAATGAAGACGAGCAAGATCCTAAAGAATTTCATAAAAATTCTCCAATTGAGGCCGCAAAGGTAGTTTACTGCTACCTAATTCTTCCAAATTCCGTAATCGATTTATCAGTTCTGGAATTTCAGTTTCCCGATAAAAACTTAAGCCGTCACAAGGAGCTCCATTTCCCAATTCCATCCGATAATTTTTACGATCGCTTTCGAAAAAACTCGCCAGCATTGTTTGGGAACAATCGCTACGAAAAACATAATTCAAAATCCCTGCACGGGACTTATTTAATACATCCACCATTGCACTTCGAGCCAGAAGTCGCGAATAATGGAAGGGATTCGCTCTCCATGCTTCCAACAAGAAATGATTTCCACTCGTTGTAAGCAACAAATACAAGTCGCCCTCACGAATCAACATCCATTCAAAATCTTCCCGAACTCCAGTTTGTAAAGAGCCAACCGATTGTCCGCGGGAAACTCTCTCCAGAACTTCGATCAATTGCGGATCTTGAAAGAGCAAATCTCTTTGACTAAGTGGAAAGCTCTGAGCAGAAACTAAAGCACCAAGCGCCGCCGTCGAAAGATTAGGAGTAAGATTGAACTCACTACCAGGAGGAGAAAAGCTACCGGAACTTCCAATTGTTTTTTTATCTCCACCTGAGCAAGATACAACAAGACCGGCGATCAAAATAAGAAACAATTGTTTAGTAGTCATAACTTGATGCCAACACAATCTTTATTTCATTGTAGATAAAATCTCTTTTTGCGGCAGAACCTGTATATGGCTGAATTTCTCCTTCCCCTCTCGAATAAATCACTCCGGAGGTCAGCTCTGTATTTGCTGTGAAGAATCCTAAGCCAGCACTAGCCCCGTAGATATGTACTCGCGGATCAAGATTACGATTGCTGGAAGTAAATTCTTTTACATTACTACGATTCGTAAACAAACCAACGCGCAGAGCCTTAGCTGGATTGAAATAGTATTCCGTGCCAAAGGAAAAATTAATCACATCCACTTTTTGATCATTGGTTTCTTTGAAATATTCCAGATTAAAAGAAAATAGTAATCTCGGCGAAGAAAACAGCGTAACTCCAACACTTGCCTCCACGGGAGTTTTATCGATATCCGTATTCGTCTGGCGCACAAATACCGGCACTCCGCTTCCCTTGTCTATTTTGTTCCGCACATCTTCCGTAATTTGGCCAAGCAAAATATCCTTGGCCAAAGTAACGCCAACGGACCAGCGATCGGCCGGAGACCACATCAATCCTAAAACTGGCTTGAATCCCTTGGCCTTAATTTCTTTGAAATCAAAAGCGTGCTCAGTATCGGCATTCGAGTATTGCGAGTATTGATTCTGATGCCGCTGGTAATGGCGTAAAGAATAGCTGAGGGTCAGTCCAAGCGCTAACTTTTCAGAGATATAGTACGAAGCGCTAGCACCAAACAGATGGTGCTTATCCTCAGTATTAAGAACTAGAGAATAATAATTCATCGTGCCCGCACCAGCATCCACATTTTCAAAAACTTCATTCTGGTTTTCCTTCACCAGGTCCACCTGCGCATAGCCTATGCCAAAGGCCCAACGTCCTGGCTTTTTGGTAATCCCAAAATAGCCAGGACTCAAATTTTCCGAATTTCTCTTCCAGTCTTGACTACCGATTGTCTTTTCGTAGGTGTAACCATTGGCGGAGTATACGTTCGCACTTCCGCTTAAATTCGCTCCCTGAATGTAAGAAATTCCTGCGGGATTATAAAAAATGGCACTGGCATCATCGGCAATTGCCGTAAAAGCCCCTCCCAAAAGAGCGGCACGGCCACCGATTAGGGTATTTTTGTAATTTGTCTTTGCCGCCAGCCCAGTGACCGGAAGCAAACTACAGAAGAGAAAAAATACTTTGGTAACGGTCTTCACGGATCGACCTCACAATATCCAATTTACCCATTTGTTTTTGAAAATTTTCTAACTTTTGAATTCGTGCATTCAGCGGTGGATGCGTTTTACGCAGCACAGAGATTGGCAGCTGCGGATCCGCATTCAGTACTTTTAGAAAATCCGTGAACGGCTTAGGGTCGATTCCTTGGGAGGAGAGAAATGTTGCCGCGTAGGAATCGGCAGCAAATTCGTCTTCCTGATTCAGACCTTTTTTAAATAAAAGATCCATCCCTTTACCCACCGTAGATTCGAGAAATCCCAAATAGGTTTGTGCCCCCCCCAATGCCCCACTGGCCTGAAAAAGAATACTGGATGAGCGAATTTTTAGCGCCTTTACTGCATGGCGCTCGTTAATGTGTCCAATTTCATGGGCTAAAATACCTAATAGCACTGCTTCACTGCCAGCCTTCTTTAGCGCACCTTTGGTTAGAAAAACAAAACCTCCAGGAATGGCGTAGGCATTGATATCGTCGGCCTCGATGATCGCAAAATAGTATTTAATTTCTGGTCGTCCGATCTTTGCGACCACATAAGACCCGAGCGAGTTCACATACCTCTGGGCCTGTTCATTTTCCAATAACTTAAAATCACTCAATATTCGTGCCGCTAGTACTCTGCCTACTTGCAATTCTGTGACTACATCTTCACTAGAAAAATCCTCTAACTCTAAATGAGCCCTGCCGCGAAAAGAGGCCTCAACCAATGGCGAAAATACGAAAAGCGATGCTAGTAGAATTCTCCATTTCATTCCAGAAAATCCTTTGCTTGCTCGATTGGCACCTGAAATTTTGTCATTCTTTGCAGCGCTTTATAATTAGTATTCGCCACCTTGGTCAGCAATTTACTCTCGGAGGCCAAGAGACCTCGGGCGGCCCCGGCCGTAGCCACAGCATTGGAGCGCCTTCGTGAGTTCTTTTCAATTTGCTGATCGGACCTCAATAATGAATATGGGGATTCCACTTTATTTTTTGAAAGGGAAATCAATGGCACCCAAGCTTCATTGCCATTATATTTAATCTTGATCCATATCCCCTTACCTTCCAGCGTGTCTACTGCTTGCCCCTTGGAAATCGTAAAAGAAACCGCAGCCGACGGACTGGGTTCCTGTCTTGCCTGTAAGCTTTCTCCTTGCACATACATTTTTTGTGCGGCCTC
>CAYZLH010000342.1:0-587 GCA_964478795.1 uncultured Bdellovibrionales bacterium
ATGAACCCAAGCACTACGGAACAAAATCGCCGAGAAAAGAAAGTGCTCACCGCAGAACAGCTCGCAAAATTGCGGGACGAGTGTTCGCCCAAAAAAATCGTGCACTGTCATGGTGTGTTTGATGTTTTACACGCGGGCCACCTGGCTTATTTTGAATCGGCCAAAAAGTTTGGCGATGTCTTAGTTGTAACCATTACAGCGGATCAGTTTGTCAATAAGGGCCCTGGCCGCCCTTATTTTAATTCACGAATCCGTGCGGGAATGTTGGCGGCTCTAGAGGCCGTGGATTTTGTCTATGTAAACAATCACCCCACGGCCACGTCCTGTATTGAACTACTAAAGCCCCATTTTTATGTGAAAGGCCCCGATTATCGCGATAAATCGCAGGATCCCACCGGTGCCATTTACGACGAAGAGCGGGCCGCGGAAAAAAATGGCGGGAAGTTGGTGTTCACGAGCGATGATACCTATAGCTCTTCATTTTTGATCAATAACTTTTTTCCAGCCTGGAATGATGATCAAACTGCGGCCATCGATCGAGTAAAAAAGGCCGGTGGATTAGAGGCCATTGAAGGTTATTTAGAAAA
>CAYZLH010000342.1:597-3674 GCA_964478795.1 uncultured Bdellovibrionales bacterium
AAAATTTCGAAGCTCAATGTTTCCATTGTTGGCGAGCCGATTATTGACACTTATGTATTCTGCCGACCGGAAGCGATCTCTAGCAAGAGTCCCTGTTTATCGGCGAAGTATTTGTTTCAAGAAGATTATGCCGGCGGATCCTTGGCCATTGCCAATCACCTCAGCGATTTTGTGGGTGGATTAAATTTGGTGATCACTCATGGCGGGGAGCCTTGGTTCCAAAAGATATTGCGAGAGAAACTCGATTCGCGCATCAAGGTGGTAGAAGAGGTTTTGCCTGCGGTGCCCAGCCCACGCAAAACACGTTATATCGCCGACGACAAACGTCAGCGCTTATTCGAATTGACCGATCTGCAATTTGACCAGTGGATGCATCATTCCTCCGATGGATTTGTGAAAAAGATGAAAGAGGCTACCGCCAAAACTGATCTCAGCATTATTGCGGATTTTGGCCACGGGATGTTCGAGGAAAAAGTGTTGCAGGCGGTGCAGGAGATTCCTGGGTTTGTGGCGCTCAACGTGCAAACAAACTCATCGAACATTGGCTTTAATCCCTATACCAAACACAAAAAGTTTTCTTACCTCAGCATCGATTTAAAGGAAGCGCGTATTGCGTTCCAAGATCGCTATTCCGCTCATTTGGAGCTCTTTCAACGAGTTCACGAAAGCTGCGCGCCTAAGGGAGCTTCGGCCACCATGACCCTTGGACCTATGGGTTCGGTGTATCGTGGACCGAAAAATGAAAAAGAGATCGTGGCGCCGGCCTTTGCGGATTCTGTGGTGGACGCCGTGGGCGCGGGCGATGCTTATTTCGCGATCAGCTCCTTATTTGTCAAAGTTGGCGCGCCGGAAATTTTTGTGCCTTTTGTTGGTAACGTTTTCGCTGGGCTAAAAACAAAAATTATCGGCAATAAATCGTCGGTAACGAAGGCGCAGTTGATCAAGGCGATTACGGCCATCTTGAAGTAAGAAGATTTGCTTGGAGAAAGCGATTTTATGAAACAAAAAGTATTGGTCACCGGTGGTGCAGGGTTTATCGGATCCCACGTGGTGGAGCTATTGCTGAACAAGGGTTATGGCGTTGTTGCCATCGATAACTGTTCGGTGGGTCGGGTGGAAAATCTAAAAGGGGTGATGAATCACCCGCACTTTCGTTTCATTCAAGCCGATATCAACGAAAAAGAAAAAACAGCTGCGGCTTATCAAGAGTGCCCTTGGGTCATTCACCTAGCGGCTCTTGCTGATATTGTGCCGTCCATTGAACGGCCGCGGGAATATCATTTTGCTAACGTCGATGGCACGCTCACCGTTTTGGAGTTAGCCAAGGCCGCTGGCACGAAACGATTTGTGTATGCCGCTTCCTCCTCTTGTTATGGGATCCCCGATGAATATCCCACCAAAGAAACCGCACCAGCCCGTCCGCAATATCCCTACGCCCTCACGAAATATGTGGGTGAGCAATATGTGATGCATTGGGCGCAAGTGTATAAATTGCCAGCGGTATCGCTGCGCTTTTTCAACGTCTATGGCCCACGGGTGCGCACCTCCGGCACTTACGGCGCGGTATTTGGCGTGTTCTTGGCGCAAAAAATTAATAACAAGCCCTATACAGTGGTGGGCGACGGCACCCAAAGTCGGGATTTCACCTATGTGACCGATGTGGCCGACGCCATCGTTACGGCCGCTGAATCGCAGGTGGTGGGCGAAATTATGAACGTGGGTAGTGGCAATCACTATGCAGTGAATCTGCTCACTAAATTATTGGGTGGGGAAGTAACGTATATTCCTAAGCGCCCGGGTGAGCCCGAAATTACCTTCGCGGATATTTCCAAAATTCAACGATTGTTGGGTTGGAAACCAAAAGTTACGATCGAAAAGGGTGTGGAAGAAATGTTGAAAAACATCGACTATTGGCGCCAGGCGCCGCTCTGGACCCCCGATACGATTACGAAAGCCACAGAGACCTGGTTTAAATATTTAGGGAGTGAAAAATGAAACAATTTTCCAAAGTGTTAGTCGTGGGTGGTGCGGGGTATGTGGGCTCATCGTTAGTGCCCGCTCTCGTAAATGCTGGATATCAGGTGCGGGTTTTGGATCTCTACATTTATGGCAAAGATCTCTTCAAAGACCTCCGCGGGAAAAATGGATTTGAAGAAATCATCGGCGATGTTCGAGACGCTGCCGCTGTCGGTAAAGCGATGACAGGAATCGACGCCGTGATTCACCTAGCCTGTATCTCCAATGATCCTTCTTTCGAGCTGAATCCGGATTTAGGCAAATCCATCAATTTTGATAGTTTCGAACCCTTAGTCAAAACGGCGAAAGAAAAAGGCGTGAAGCGATTTGTGTTTGCTTCCAGCTCCAGTGTGTATGGAATTAAAGAAGAAGAGAACGTAACGGAAGAATTGCCTTTAGAGCCGCTCACGGACTACTCCAAGTTTAAGGCCATGTGTGAGGAAGTTTTGCTCCGCCATGCCGCCGACAACTTCACCTGTTTAATCGTGCGCCCGGCCACCGTTTGTGGTTATTCGCCGCGCTTGCGCTTGGATCTTTCGGTAAATATTCTCACCAACCATGCCTACACCAATAAGAAGATCAAGGTCTTTGGCGGCAAACAAAAACGACCAAACATTCATATCGCCGATATGGTGAATTTCTATTTGAAATCGCTCGAATGGTCGCACCAACAGATTCACAAAAAGATTTACAACGCCGGTTACGAAAACCACACGCTCGATCAAATCGCTGAGATCGTGAAAGGTGTGGTGGGTAATGATGTGCAAATCGTGCACGAGCCCACCAACGACAATCGCTCGTATCACGTGTCTTCGCAAAAGCTGCAAAAGGAATTGGGTTTTTCAGCCACGCACTCGATTGCGGATGCGGCGAAGAGCCTGCTAGTGGCCTTTCAAGAAGGAAGAATCCCCAATTCCATGACGGATTCTGCCTACTACAACATCAAAAAAATGCAGGAAATCAAGCTCTCTTGATTAAACCGGAATGAAAGTTCTTATTGCAGGATTCGGATCCATCGGCGCCAGACATTTGCGCCTATTTCAGGAAATGTATCCGCAATT
>CAYZLH010000343.1:0-3673 GCA_964478795.1 uncultured Bdellovibrionales bacterium
AAGAGAATCAGTCGGCAAGAATAGTCAGTCAGCGATTGGAAAGAAAAGGACAAGTGGAGTGTTGGATTTGTCAAAATAGTGGAAAGCGATTAGTGCGCGCGCAACGCTCAAAGCAAAATGAATTTTCTCATTTCATTATGCAGGGAAATCGTGGCGACATATGGAGCAAATGTTCTCTGGCAGAAAAAGGCGATCTACTTCAAGCAGAAAAATTAGGTGCCGATGTAAATTCAATTTTTACTCTTCCAGTCTAGAGGAAACGCTCGATCAGCTTCACGGCACTTCTGAGGTTCATTTCAGAATAGCGCTCGGAGTATATGCTCACGCGTTAGCAGGAGTCGAAATAACTTTTTCTTGTTTCGCAATTATGTAAAACTATGACGATGCCAATTTCAAACCGTGCATGGAGAAAAATTTCTCCCTTCGAGCTCTCAAAAGGCTTTCGCAATGATCTTTCCAGTTTAATGCTCCAAGCTGGTTCGGCGTCTTCAATCGGTGAAAAAGTTGAGTGGATGGAGTCATTGGTTGATTGGATTCGCCTTTCACCTTCGGCGGATGCAAAGGGTTCCGCAGGAGAATTGCGCTCCGTTCGCATTCGTTTCCTATTGCAATCTCTAGACAAGAACGAAGCATGGAAGAAAAACATTTCTCGCATGTTTCGCTCGCTCATCCTAGAGACAGAGATAATTCCTTTGCTATGTGAAACCGGCCTCAACTCTGAGGAAGGCTTTCTTTCTGAAACGTTTGAGAGAATCCTGCAGTCTATTGTCCCTTCACCACAGGACAATCGCGACTTGGCTGAACTTTTTTCCCGAATATTCGATGAGGACTCAGATCCGGAGTGGTTGGAAAACATCGACGGTGAGCTGGCCCGATCATTGTCGCAAATAATTTTTTCAGACCCCGACACAGATTCTAAAATACGAGAAAAATTTTCCGTCTCACTATCGGAAGCCATTTTGATCATTTGTGCACACCTACAGTCGCTCGGTCTACAGGCGGAAATTCGTAAACGAACCTACATAAAATCTGCGAACTCCAGTGCGTTTTCGAAATTGCATTTTCATCTTTTGGATTCCATCAAAAGAGGGCAACTCGATTTTCAACAATTTACTCAATTAGAGGAAGACTGTCGTAACGAGATTCTTTCCGGATTCGCCCATTTAGAGGAACACGGAGTTAGCGTATCCATCGTTTATCGATTGGAGCGAATGGAAAAATTTTTGCATCGGCTGCGTCTTTTGGTGGCCACTTACTTTTCAGATTCCAGTAACGATAAAGTGGTGCTTAAGCTGTTAGCCAATCTTATTTCTAGCAACCTTGAAAGAAAGAGTCTAAGAGCATTTCTTAAACATAATCTCCATATGCTTTCGCGTAAGATCGTGGAACGTACAGGTATTTCTGGCGAGCATTATATCACGCAATCTGCGAAAGAATTTTGGCAGATGTTCTTTTCAGCTCTAGGCGGCGGTGTTGTGACAGCATTTACAACTCTGGCTAAGTTCGTAGTAACCAAGAGTAACCCCGCGCTTTTTTTTGAAGGCCTTTTTTCCTGGATTAACTACTCTGGAAGTTTTCTGTTCATGCAGGCCTGTCACTTTACTTTGGCCACTAAACAACCCTCAATGACGGCCTCATCCCTTGCATCTCATTTAAAAGAGGGGTCGAGCCCCGAGGACTTTTCGCTATTGGTAGCCAGGATCTTTCGTTCGCAGTTTATTTCTGCCGTCGGAAACATCGGCGCCGTAATTCCAATTGCCCTATTAATTTCATTCATTCAAGTACATGCATTTAATGGAGAGATACTTTCCGTAGATGCCGCACGAAAAACAATTGCTAGCTTGGATCCCACTCGCAGCCTCACCATATTTTACGGAGCCCTTACTGGGATCGTTTTGTGGCTGTCGAGTATTGGCGCGGGCTGGACGGAAAACTGGTTTGTTCTACGCCGCATCCCTGAAACTCTCAGTCAGAGTCCTTTTTTAAAGAGGGTATTCGGAAAACGTGCCGAAAAGGTTGCTCGTTGGATCAACAAAAACGTCTCGGGAATCGGTGGTAATTTGTGTTTGGGCTTTTTGTTGGCGTTCATTCCTGTGGCTGGAAGTTTCTTTGGCCTACCACTGGAAGTTCGTCACGTAACCCTCTCCGCAGGATCCTTGACCTATGCTTTTTATGCGGTTCCTAGTCCCACCGCCGCTGAACTGGCGATGGGAGCTTTTAGTGTGTTTTGCATCGGCCTATTAAACTTCGGGGTAAGTTTTGCGGCGGCCCTTTTCGTGGCAATTCGCGCCAGAGAGGTTCGCGCCAAACGGCTCCATCTTTTCCGGCGAAATCTATTGTTGTTTGCCCGGAAACGCTGGTGGCTATTTTTCTACCCGTCGAAAAACACAAGAATTTCAAGTAATTAGGCAGATGTCCGCACCTCGATAAAATTTACTTATTTTTTGGCTCGCTTAGATCTAATTCCAAACGAAGTCCGGAGACGGCCAATTGGGTGAAAAGTTCCTCGTTTCTGTTCGGGAATTTCATTGCAATTCCAAGCCATCACAGCTATTAATGCGCTGCAATATTTACAACCAAAACGCCCTTTAGGAGAGAGAAATGAAGTTATTGACCATCGCCATCTTGAGCGCCCTTTGCGTGCCAACCCTAACCAAAGCTGAAGCCCCTGTATTACCAGAGGGTGAAATCGAATTAATGGACGTGGCAAGTCCTGCGGAAATCGCTGCAGAATTGCTTGAAGAAGGTTTTGAGGAGCTAGATGCTGCCCCAACCTCTGGAGCGGCTCGTTTGTATATTTTGGTCGACAAGAGCCAACAACGACTATGGGTATATGAAGACGGTGTAGAAACGGGATCTTGGCTGGTTTCGACCGGAACTGAAAAGCAAAAGTGCGCTCCTTCTCGTTGTTACATTGCCCGTACCCCCGTGGGTCAATGGGCTCCCAAGCGAATGTTTTACAATTATACTTCCAACCTTTGGAAGGCCCGTATGGATCGCGCCATTTTCTTCACTGGTGGAATCGCCTTGCATGCCACTTACGGTGAAAACATTGCCAATCTTGGCAAAAGAGCTTCCGGCGGATGCATTCGTCAAAGCCCTGAAAATGCCGACATACTTTATCGCCTTGTAAAAGAATACGGAATGAACAACACCCTTATTCGCGTACAAGAATAACGACAACAGCGACTTCAAGCGCTAAAAATGAAAAAGGCCAAGGGAACGTCCCTCGGCCTTTTTTCTTTTCTAATCGAAGAGCTATTTCAAGTAGTCAACGATGTTAATCACGCCACCAGCTTTTACTTTCTCAGCCCAAGGAGCTTGAGGAGCGGTGGTCGAGATTAGCTTTTCCATCGCCATTGCTGGCGTGAATGCTGCACTCAAACCTCTAGCCAACACACCAGAAACAAGTGGAGTTGCCATACTGGTTCCGCTCATTCCTTGGAAACGGCCGCCAGGAACAGTGGAGATAATGTCTACACCAGGAGCAGCAACGGTTACTCTGGTCACACCGAAGTTCGAGAAGTAAGCAGGCAAATCCTTAGAGTCGGAGGCAGCAACTACGAGCAAGTTGCTCAATCCAGTGAATCCTCCAGGAATCATTGCATCTTGAAAGCTGTCGATGTTGCGACCTTCGTTACCAGCAGCAGCTACGAAGATTGCGCCTTTTTCG
>CAYZLH010000344.1:0-3654 GCA_964478795.1 uncultured Bdellovibrionales bacterium
TGGCGATCTCTTCCTTTTGTTGCAAAATTTCTTTGCTCTCTAGCCCGTTGGCATAAAAAGCCGATTGCGAATGATCGGACACGCCCAAATATTCCAACTTCATCTCGAGGGCTTTCACGATCATTTCTTCCAGTGTGTTTTTCCCGTCGCTCCAGGTGGTGTGCAGATGAAACACGCCGCGAATGTCTTTCACTTCTAATAGTTCGCCGCTGAAGCCAAAATCACGGGCCTCAGCGGTAACCAACTTGGCTTTTTTCTTCGTAAAAATTTCTTCTTCGGATTCAGACTGCGGGATCGTGCCCAATTTTTCTACGAAAGGGGAAGGACCAGTGGTGCGCAGCCACTCACTGCCGAAATTTTGCTTTTCGGCGAGCCACACTCTGACGGGAAGAGTATCTGGTTCAGAGAACTCCCAGGATCCATCGTCACTGGCCCGAAATTTTTGCTTTTTTAATTCGGCCTCTACGCCTTTACCTTGCAACAAAAAATCGAGCCCACTCACCACTGGCATTCGGCGGCGAAACTCACCGGTTTCTTCCACTCGCTCCACACTCCGCCACGATTGGAAAATCTCGCGCCATTGCTCGGCCTCTTGCTCAGCCACTGGAAAAATTACCTTTCCCCGCCGAGACTTAATCAACTCCATTTGTTTCATCACACTCTCCTGAGTTTTTTGGCCAAATCCTTTTAGATCGACCAAACGATTTTCTATACAGGCATATTCCAGATCCGAAATACTGCCGATCTGCAGCTCTTCATACAGCTGCTGAATTTTTTTGGGACCCAGCCCGCGAATCTGCAAAAGTTCCGTTAGTTTTGGCGGAAACGATTTTCGAAATTTTTCTAAATCCTGCACCCGACCGGTTTCCACATATTCCTTCACAATGGCCTGAATGCCTTTGCCGATGCCCTCAAGTTTTGTGAGCTCGCCGGATTTTAATAGATCTTCGCAGGAAGTTTCCTGATCTTCCAAAATGCCCACCGCCTTTTGCCAGGCCCGAATTTTAAAGGGATTCTCTTTTGCTAACTCGGCAAAAAAAGCCATCTCGCGAAGAATTTCGGCAACTGCAGCGTTGATCATGTTTTTGTTTTACTAAAGGATGCGGTGCCAAGGAAACCTATTTCGACTTTTCCCCTGCGGCTAAATCTCATTCGTAATCTTTGTCGATCATGCCGATTTTACGGACGACGCTTTTTCCGCCCTTGTGGCCATTACGACCTTAGCGGCGAAGTAAAAACCGAACAGAACCCACAAGAAAAGCGCCCAAAGTCCACGGTAGTACCAGGGATTCTGATAGGTAAGCTCAAGTTCTACTGAATTCTGCGTCAAATTAGCGGGCACCAGGGCGGCAATGGCCCAGCCATTGGCCTGTTCCAACGGAAGCGCGACTTGAGGGCTCGTAACTTTTCCCTGCCAATATTTATGAAAAGATTCGTTGATCAACACCCAGCCAGGCCTGGAAAAATCTCCAGATAATTGGATCTTCAGGGAATCAAATGATTTGGAAATTTTCTCCACTCGCCAATTTGGCGCAGTCGCGGATTCGGTGGAAATTGTGGCTGCGCTTAAGTCGTTGGCGGGATCTCCTTTGCTGGCCATCACTAACTCTTGCTGGGGAATCCACTGCGGATCCACCAAGTAGCGAGGAATCAGATTTTCCTCTGGCAAAATTTTTACTCGTAATCCCGTGGCCACATAGGGAATGGCATCTTCATTCAGTTGAACTTTAGGGCTGCCATCTTTTAAAGCTAAAAAATAACGGACGGAAAAAAGATCCAACATTTTGCCAAAATCTTTCGCCCCCACCCACTGCTGAAGATCGGGAACTTTCACCGGTGCCAACGTAAAAAATCCACCGAGATCCGGTTGACCAAAAACGGCCGGGATATTCGGCGTGAGCAATGCCCAATCAAAAAACAAATTTAGATCCATCGTGCGCCATTGTGGCTCTGCATACTTCCAATCGAGCTGGCCATCTCTCGAGCTAAAGAGTCGATGGGCCCCGCCATGAAGCAATTGCTTTTGCCGATCTTGGGTCAGCTCCTCCACCCACGGATAGGTCTTTTGCTTAGTAAACTTTTTCGGAAAGGGCCAAACGAGACTGGAAGAAAAATATAAGAGATCAAAAACGGCGAGCAACAGAATCGCAATCTGTAAGTGCGGGCGCATTTCTTTTCGGAGCGAGAAAATCGTAAAACCTATGAGGGCTCCGCTGAGGAACACCGGCAGAAGCGATGCGGAATTTTTTTGAAGATAGATCGCAGAGAAAAAGGCAGCCACCGCCAAAGGTAGTGCCACCCAATGGAGCGTGGGCCGAGCCCAACTCCATTTTTTTAGACGGAGAAATTTTTCCGCTCCAAGGACTCCGCTGATTCCAATTCCCAGCACAACCCAATAGGCTAAACGTTCCGGGTGACGAAAGGAATTCCAGAATGGAAAATAGTGCGCGAACCATTCATAGATTGGCAGCGGGGAAAAAGCGCCCCAAGTGCATACGGTGAGCACGGCGAATCCGGACGCCGGCAGAGCGAATCGCCAGCTTTTTCTCATTTGCTTCCACTGCTGCGGCAATTGCCAGAGAAAAAAAATCCAAGGAAGGAAACCTGCATATAGGGAAAAAATATAAGGATGTTTACGAGGTTCGCTGTTGAGGAGCACATGACCCCAGTATTCTTCTAAATTGGCCGAACGTCCGAAGGCTAAGGGAAAAATCGATTCCAAGTAGCGCACAGGGTGCATCGACCAATACAATAAATCGGCGATTCCCGTTCGCCCCATTCCTCGGCTCGTCTCACGGAGAAAATCGATGGTGGGCAAAAGCTGGGGAGCGGAATGCAAAATTGTGAGAGCGCCCAGCAAAGAATACGCGCGAATTTTTTCTGGCCACCGCAATTTGAGTCGAATGAGATCGACTAGCAAAAATAGAGCGGCGATATAGGTAAATTGCGGATCACCAGCATAGATGGGCCAGGCGAGAAACACGCTGCAGAGATAAAGCGAAAGGAGTGCGCGCGCTTTTCTTTGTCCGTTGTTTGAATTGCTGAGCCCAAGGTGAGCACTGCTGTGCTCCCGGCGAAAGCGAGTCCAAAAGAAAAGTAAGAAGGGAATGGCCGTTTGAGCGCCGAGAATATGGAGCAGACTATCACTACTCATGGCGAAGCCACCGAGCGCCAAGAGAAGGGCGCCAATGCCAGCCAGTGGTGCGCGCACTCGCCATTGACGAAACAGTAATAAAAATCCGGCAAAAATCAGTTGGTGGTGAAGTTGAATGAAGAATACTAGAGCATCGGTCAATTTTTCAGTGGGAAACAGTAACAGCAGCCAATTGAACACATAAAGTGGACCAGGACCGCAATCACTTAAAAAGGGAGTGCCACCGTAGTGGTAAGGATTCCAATGCGGAATGCTCCCCTGCTCGCGAACTCCGCTCACCCATAGGTGTTTTAGCGGCAAAAAATAGTGAGAAATATCGCGATAGAGGAGCGTCCATTCCGAAGAAAGCAGCAGCGGTAGATAGAGGAACAGAATAAAGAGTGCGCCCAGGATCCACGAGAAGAGAAACGATTTGGTATTTCGCATTTGGTTCTGGGCCACGAGAAAATCTTAAGCCCTGGTCCAGGAAAACCCAGCAATTTTTGCTTCTCTTAGGAATC
>CAYZLH010000345.1:0-3650 GCA_964478795.1 uncultured Bdellovibrionales bacterium
AGCACATCGGCTGAACTCGCGATCCAGGCTGAACTCGGAATCTTTGGTTTTTTTCCAAATACGTTGGCAATCATAGCAAGGCCACCTCACCTTTCAGGGCAAAAGAATTGGCTTCCGTAATCTTCACCGGAAGAGTTTTCCCCTCGATCTCCACTGGGGATTTTACTCCATTGGGCACAGGGAAGTTCACTACGCGCCCGGTACGCGTGCGACCGGTGGCGATGAGCGGATCTGTTTTCGAGGGACCTTCACAAAGAATCTGTTCCACATTGCCAATTTGCGCCTTATTTTTTCGCAACTGAATATTGGTCTGTAAATCCATTAGACGAGCGTGGCGCTCTTTTTTCACCTCTTCGGGAATGGGGTCGCCATATTGAAGGGCGGCGGTGCCCGGTCGCGGCGAATAGGTGTAGGCGTAAAGATTGTCGTATTGAATGCGTTCCACCAAATCGAGAGTTTTTTGAAAGTCCTCTTCTGTTTCGCCAGGAAAACCCACGATCAAATCGGTGGTAAGCGAAATTTCGGGCAACTTCTGCCGAAGTTCCTCGAGCCTTTGGCAATAAAGCTCAATTGGCACATAGCGCTTCATGCGCTTTAATACTTTCGGTGATCCGCTCTGCACCGGCAGATGTACGTGTGGCACTAAACGAGAAAGCGTAAGATGGCACTCCATCATTTCTTCATCAAAATCTTTGGGATGAGACGTGGTGTAACGAATTCGCTGCAGTCCCAGGGGCTTGCCCGAACGACCGGACGAATCAGTGGTGCCGTTGGCTTCCATATCGTCGGCCATTTTCTGTAAGGCTCGCAAGAGCGCGGGGAAAGTTTGACCGTTCTTTTTCCCACCGAGGGACTTTCCATAGGAATTTACGTTTTGCCCGAGCAACGTAACTTCGGCCACACCGCCGAGCACGAGGCGTTTCACGTCTTGCACTACCTCTTCCAGTCTGCGACTTTTTTCCCGACCACGCGTGAAGGGAACGATGCAATAGGTGCAAAAGTTATCGCAACCTTTCATGATGTTGACGTAAGCCAGCGAACGACCGGGCAAAATTTTTGTTTCTAAGGTGTAGTCGTTGGCCGGATCGAAACCCACTTGCAGAACTTTCTTCTCGCCATTTTCTACGCGGAAAAGAACTTCGGGGAGTTGGTCGATGGAATCAGTGCCAATTACAAAATCTAAATGAGGCGCACCCTGAAACACTTGTTCGCGATCTTGTTGAGCCACGCAGCCAGCGAAGCCAATTTTCAAATTGGGATTCTTTTTTTTGCCGTCTTTCTTCAATAATCCCATGGACGAATAGGCTTTTTGCTCTGACTTGTCGCGAATAGAACAGGAATTAAAAATCACCAAATCAGCGCTGCTGATCTCTTCCGAAGCCTGATAACCCTGCTCTTCGAGCACCGATGACATTCGCTCCGTATCGTGGAGGTTCATCTGGCATCCAAAGGTTTTGATGAAATATTTGCCCTTAGGGGTCAAGGCCGCCTGACTCTCTTGCATGGTGAGGATTTACCCTAAACTAGCGCGCCTGGCAAAAAGAAAAAATCAAGAATCTCAGACACTTGGCTTCCAGCCTTCGCGGGCTTTTTCTAACAATTCTCGGGCGTTAGAGCCCACATCTGGGCCAGTAACTAGGCTCCAGAGGAAACGTAAATCAGGCAGCTCCCCTTGAAGCGACTCCAGAATTCGTTTTGCCACTCGTTCGCCCCCTTCGTGATCGCAATCGTCCATTAGAATGGCGAATTCATTAGTGTCTTGGATCCAGAAGATGGAATCGCTGGAGCGGAACAAAACTTTTTGTAGGGCCTTCGATACTCGCCCATCTTCGGAGAGTTGCACGGACGAGCCTAGCTCCGGCCTTAACAGTAAGACGGAAAGCTTGGAAAGCGCGCCAATAGCCGTAAACAAACGATTGTTGACCACCAGATCCAACTCATCCACCCGCGAAAGCAGCGGTAGGGCAAATAAAAATTTCCAGCCTTTGCGAGTCTCTCCGGCTTTCGGCAGGTCAGCCCAAATAAAGCCTTCATGAGCCAAAAGAATATCTTTGGCGATGGCTAGCTCCACACCCAACCCCTCTTTCACGCGGGTATCGGCATCGCGCCAAGGAGAAAAGGGCTCAAACAATTGCTCGAAAGAATCGGGACTCTCGCCAATTGAGGGCAGCGAACTTTGCACCGTCACCACGAGATACATGCCCGTTTTTTTCTCGCGGGTAGAAAGCAATCCGGTGGGGATTGATTGGACAGATTCCAGACTCAAAGAAACGTGGACGGATCCGGTTTGCCCAGGTGGCAAGTGCCCCCCATGGGAAAATTTCACGGCATTTAAAACTAGGGAATCAAAAACGTGGGTCAATCGGCGGATATCTCCGCAAACCCTAGGCACATCTTCTTCGATATCCAGCTCAAGCGTAAACCGATCTTTTTCTAACTTTCCCTTCAACGACTCTTTTCGGCTCAAGAGAAAATTTTCGAGATCCAATTCACTCAAACGTACACGCAAGGTGCCGGCATCCACTCGGGAAATTTCCAAAAGATTTTCCACGCTCTTCTTCAATCGTTCAGCATTGCGCTTAAGCATCGGAAGGTATTCATCTTCCTTTGGAAACTTTTCTTCCAGCATGGCGATGGAATTAATAATCCCAGTCAGCGGAGTATTCAGCTCATGAGAAATAATAGACAAAATATTTGACCGAAATTTTTCAAAGTCGGCGAAATTGGTATCCGACCGAGGCAATGGAGCGGCATTCACTGATTCTCCGCCTTCTTTTGGTGGCTTCTTAGCCATGGACCACCTCCGCGCGTAACAGCCAAGCATCGCCGGTGGGATCATCCTCCAGCTGTGAAAGTTGATCTAATACTTCGCGATTCACTTCAAGAATACGGATGTCTTCCGGGGCTAACAAATCAACGGTTTGATTTTTCCCCCTCAACTCGCCGATCCAATCACCTTTGGAAAACTCATCATCTTCGTCGGAGAGCTCGACTTCTACCAAAGCTCCTGCCAAATCCAATGCGCTTTGCGTGATTCCAAGCGTGAGCATATTCTCCTCTTGGATTTTCCACTGCAAACCACCTTGAAACTCTTCTATTTCCTTCACTTCTTTCCTTTGGCTTTGCCGCCTTTGAGCATTTCCTTGGGCACTAAGTCTATTTTTGCATCAATTCGTAACGTATAGTTTTTGAGGGTATTGTCGACGATCTGCTGAAAATCCACTTTCGCCAATACTTTGGAAATTTCTCGGGCAAAAACTTCTAGCGCATTTTCGCGAAGATTTTCGATATTTGCCACCAGCACCCGCCGAATATCCGAGGGCACGCGAATTTCGGCTACACCCTGAAGGGGAACTTTGCGCAAAACGTCGCCAAGCAATCCGGAAGCTTTTTTCTGGAATTGCTTTTTCACTTCTTTTTGCTCCCTTTAGCCGACTTCTTAACCTTCGCTTTGGCTGCATCCTCAAAGGCCTTCATCATTTTTGGCAATTGCGTTCCTGTCAGTGTGTTTACAATCGATTTGGGCACTAAGAGCGGAAAACCCACGTCTACGGTGTAGGTAGCTTCGGTTTTATCATCGTCGATCGCCTTCAGTTCCCAGCCACCATCGTTGGATTTAAAAAACTCACCCTCGACCATCGTCCACTTTA
>CAYZLH010000346.1:0-240 GCA_964478795.1 uncultured Bdellovibrionales bacterium
ATCGGCTTTTTTCAAATTGGCGGCGGTATCGCGGGCGATTTCCCCATTTGTGTAGTGCCCATGCTGCATCAGGATTTGGAATATGATGATGTAAAAACGTGGAGCTACTTCTGCCAAATCAGTGATTCAACCACCTCCTACGGTTCGTATTCCGGGGCAGTTCCCAATGAGAAGATCACCTGGGGAAAATTGAGCGTGGATACGCCTTCCTACATCATTGAGTCGGATGCCACGATTGTA
>CAYZLH010000346.1:250-3646 GCA_964478795.1 uncultured Bdellovibrionales bacterium
TAAGCGTTACAAAACAGCAAAAACGCCGTGAGTCCTTTGGCTAGATCACGGCGTTTTTTCTAAAAACCCTCAGAACGTGACGATCTGATTATTACTTCTGCTTTAGCGGAAGAGTTAGATCGAACTTAGTGTTTTTCGATTTTGGGTCGTATTCGAGATTGCCACCATGATCGAGGGCAATGGATTTGGAGATGCTTAAGCCGAGACCGGTACCCTTGCCTAATTCTTTCGTGGTAAAGAACGGAATCATGAGTTTCTCAGCCACACTCGGAGGAATTCCTTCGCCACTATCCATAACATAAGCGATCATTTTTTCGTTTTTGCGAATGGCGCCAATCTCAATCCACGGGTTGGGCTTATTCTGAATTTCATCCATAGAGTTATTGATTAGATTCAAGAGAATCTGAGAGATCTGCACGCTTCGACATTCGAGAGAAATTCCTTCCTCCAACTTGAGGACTAATGAGATTTGCTTTTGTCGCAATCGTTCCGAGCATAGATCTAGGGTGTCTTTCAAGATGGAGCTAAAGCTACACGGAACGAACGGTTCTCCTTCGCCTGAGCGAGAAAAGGTACGGAGTCCCTTCACGATTTTGCCAATTCTTTCGGCAGTTTTTTCAATTAGCTCTAAGGATTCCAGTATGGTTGTGGGGTTATGCTCTCCTGCTAAAATTTTTCGTTTCAACTGATTCGTTTTTCCCAAAACGATGGAAAGCGGATTATTCACCTCATGAGCGATGCCGCCGGCCATTTCGCCCAATGTGCTGAGTCGGGAGGAATGTACCATCAGGGCTCGTTGTTCTTCGATGATTCGTTCTTGTTCTTTTTCCTGGCTAATATCGCGACCAATTCCGATCGAAGCGCCAGAGCTTAGTTTTACGTTGGCCCAGATCGTAGGGAAGTATTCGCCGCTTTTCTTTTTCGTTAAAAATTCCTGCCAATCGTGTTTCCCAGACAACATGAATTCGAGTACACGTTGCTTTTCTTTTGGGTCTGGATAAAATTCAGCCAGAATATCTTTGCCGTGCATTTCTTTGGCTTTCCATTCTAGCTTTTCTTCCCATTCTTTATTGCACCACTGAAATTCACCGCGTTCATTGTAAAAGCTGAGCATGATCGGAATATTGTGAACGATTGTTTCAAACTTTTCTTTTTCTAAAGTTAGAACCTTCTCACGCTCAATGTCCTGAGTGATATCAGTGGCAATTCCCACAACTTTTACTACTTTGCCTTCAGCATCACGAATTGGAAATGCCACATCGTGAATCCAGCGAATTTCTCCGTTCAATAGCAAGCGGTAGCGCAAATCGTATTTGCCAAGAGATTGCAGGGGAAAGGCAGAAATTACGCGGTCTTTGTCTTCGGGGTGAATCGGATCGAGAAAGGAGAGGGGGTTTTGCGACAAAGATTCCGTCGATTGTCTCCAAATTCGCTCATAACCTTTGCTGACAAATTCAATTCTATTCTTTTCTACGTTCGAGATCCAAATTACTGAGGCGAGGTGATCGGAAATGGCCTGAAATTTGTCTTTTTCCTCTTGAAGGTAGGTATTCAACATTTTCATCTCATGAATATCTGAATTCCAAATCAGAATTCTCTTTAACTTTCCCGATGAGTGGCGAACACCGCTTCCCTGAGCGAGCATCCACAGAAAACCACCATTTTTTTGTTTTATTCGGTATTCGTAGCGGAAGTTATCTACGTCACTAGCGAGGAATTTGTGAATTTGCTTAAGTATTATTTCTTGGTCTTCGTCTACAATTTTATCGATCCAAGAGTCAATTTCTGGCAGAAAGTCTTCGCCAGTATAGCCAAGCATTCGCTTCCATTTTTCGGAGAAATACACTTCTCCCGTTTCCACATTCCAATCCAAAAGACCAGCGTTAACATTTTCCGTTGCTTGCCGAAATCTTTCTTGCTCTGTCTGCAGATTTAGTGAAAGGTTCTTAGCATTAGAAATGTCTTCGGCGAGATAAAAGAAAAGTGGGGATTCATCATCACTAAGCCCTAAATAGGTGACTGTAGCGCGCAAATAGTGAGCCTCACCAAAAATCATGTGATTGTATTCAAAGGTAATGGAAGTCTTCTTTTCTAGACTTTTTAAGTAGTTACTTCGCCAAAGTTCAATATAGCTTGATGCTGCTCCGAGCTTTTCCGCAGTGACTTCTTTTTCTGGAGTTGGCTTCTTTTGGAAAAAATCAATTGTTGCCTGATTGTCTAGCAAGTGCACTATGGTGTCGTTTTTTAACCTCACAACTCCCATTAAGAAGGGAGACACCGCAAAAAGCTTTTCAAAAATTAGGTCCTTTTCACGTTGCGATTCTTTTTCAAGAAAAATACTCATTCAAAGGATCCTAAATTCTGGTCTGATTTAAGCTGGCCACCCTAATGTTTTAGTATCGGGCCGAAGTAGTCGACTACAAATAGCTGCGGGGAAATTCATATTTCCTTCATAATGTTGGACTTAAAAAGTTCAGCATTATTGCCGATAACCTCGGCATGGATAAAAAATACGTAATTGTGGCTGACGACGACTTGGAAATCCGGCTTCAGGTAAAGGAAGTACTGCAATCTGTGCATAAAAATCTTTTAGTGATCGAGGCCAGCGATGGTGCCGACGCCATTCGAAAAATCAAACTGCAAAAATTTGTGTTGGCATTGATTGACTTGAAAATGCCAAAATTCGAAGGGAGTGCCGTCTTAGATGCTATTTCCACGCTACCGGCAGAATACCGGCCAGACAAATTACTTGTGATATCTGCTCACTCCTCGGCCAAAGAAGTGACCGAGCGTTATGGTGCCCATGTTGGCTACCTGGCGAAACCGTTTGGTCGGGAAGATTTTCTAAAGATGGTGGAAACTCTTCTTCCGAAAGAGGAAACACCGGATCCGGCCAATCAAAGTCAGCATTTCGATCTTTCGATCGTTAACGCCTTCATCGATGGTACGATTAAAGTCTTAGAAACCATGGCGCAGACTCCAGTGGTGAAAGACACGCTATATCTGCGTAACCCAAACCAACCGAGCGGTGATATTTCCGCAATTCTCTCTATTCATTCCACGACTCACCGGGGAAGTATGGCCATTTCGTTCGGGAAAGATTGTTTTCTTGGGGTATTAAACCGGATGTTGGGGGAAAATCATCAATCAATTACTCCTGAAAATGCCGATGCAGCCGCCGAATTGTGTAACCAGATTTTTGGAATAGCGAAAAAGGAGCTGAACGCGAATGGCAATGACTTAAAGCCGGCAATACCCTCGATTATTACAGGCGAGAATCATAAGATTCAGCATAAAACCAGTGGACCTTGCGTGACTGTGAGATTCAAAACGGATGTGGGAAATTTCACGATTGAAACAGTGATGGAGCGACTGAAATAAATTAGCCCTTACGCG
>CAYZLH010000347.1:0-3644 GCA_964478795.1 uncultured Bdellovibrionales bacterium
CAGAATCAACGTTCGCGGTTTGGCTTCACCCTGCACTTGCACGTGCACCTTGGCTTTGCCTAAGCCAAACTCTTGCGCCTGCAATTCGCCCGCAGCAAAATCCACCTTGTTGAGGAATGTCATGTTCAATACCGCACTGGCGAGCGATCCCACGGCGGCGGGATCCGCTAAATCTGCAACGGGAGATTTCATCTCCCAATCGCCGGTGCTATCAAACGGGCAACCCTCTGCGCGTTTGCAGGAAAGTAGAATGGTCTGGCCATCTTTTTCGATGGAAAAACTCGCAACCTTTTTGTCCTTTAGCCAGTACACATATTGTTCGCGCTCTTCTTGCTCCTCTTTTTTCGCCTCCCAGCCAAAAGGATCGAAAAAGGCAAAGGAACCCACCACCATAAACACGATCATGAGAACAAATGTGGTTTTCAGGCTCACAATTTGGATCTCCTATACCAAACCACCACCCCGGCGATCACGATCAAGACCGGCATCACGAAAATGGTGACGATCAAAATAAAGTTCAAGATGTTGTTGTCAAACTGGCGCAGCCCTTCATTCTGATCTTTCGGACGAATGGAGATAAACTGCTCTTCATCGGTGAGCCAGTTAATGGTGTTAAAGAACAGATCGCGATTCTGCACTTTATCCAAGAGACCTGTGGCCGCGAAAGTGGAAGTACCGAAAACGGCGAAACGAACACGCTTTTGCCCTTCCTTCTTTTCGCCTTCTACCGTCAGCGCTAATACCATCTGTCCCTTGATGTCCTTGCTCTCTTGGAATGTAACTGCACCGGATTTTAGACTAGCCCAATCAGTTTCCGCCCAGGCATTTTGCGAAGTGATCGCCAAAGGCGTGTGCGTATAGCCCGGCAGATCTTTCTTCAGCAAGTGGGTGGTGAGCGGGAAGAAAAAGATCGCGGCGCTGGCAGAGGCTGGGAAATTTTTCGTGATGGGATGCTCGCGCGAGCCCGAAAAGCCCAGCAAAACTTGCGCTTCCATATTGGCGGCACGACTCGTGGGATCCACCAACATGCTTGATTGGGCTTCTACTCCAAAAGTTTTGAGCATTTCGGCAATCTGTTTGCTGCCCTTGGAGAGACCATTTTCTTGCGGATCCACATCTAGGGCGAAAAGGGCGCGACCGCCGCCCTTGATATAGCTCGCCAGTACTTCGATTTCCTTGGGAAAAAATGCACGACTCGGTCCACCCACGATCACCACACCGGCATCCGCAGGAATCTTTCCTTCGGTGAAGAGATTGAGTTCTTTTACAAGATAGCCTTGGCGAACCATTTCCTCTTTGAGAGCCGTATAGTTCACCGGATCGTTTGGGGCGCTGAGCTCGCGCTCGCCGTGGCCCACTGTGAAATAGAGGGTCAACTCACCTTCGCGGAGTAGCTTGATTAAGCCGTTGGTCAATTTTTCCTCGGAAACTCCATCGATCAATTCTTTTTTATTGCCGAGGGTGAGCGCCACTGTTTCTGGTCGTTTCACGCCCATGGTTTGCACGAAGGTTGGACGACGAACCATATCCACAAACTCATACTGAAAAAATTTCGAAGCGCGAGCGTAGTTTTTGATCAGCGGCTCGTTGCGCTCTTTTTCTTGGGTGCTACTGAAGTAATAAACCTTCACTTCTTGTTTGAGACTATCTAGCACTTTTTGGGTTTGCGGGCTTAGTGTGTTGAGCCCCATACGAGTGAAATCTTTTTTCCAAGAGTATTTTTTGCCGAGCACATTGATCGCCACAAGAATTCCGAGCACGAGCAAAATTACAAAGGCCACGTTGGCGCCTTGGCGAGTCTTCTTGTGAATCAAAAAGCCAAAAACGTTGGCGCGCTGAACCCAGAGGAAAGCCGCCAAGCTGGCTCCGCTAACGCCGAAAAGAATATTGGTGAGCAAAGGATTGGGCACAAATACAGTGGCGAGCAAGGCCGCACAGGCGGCGAGAATCGCTAGCGAACCAAGTATGGGGGAAAGAAAGCGCATAATTTCTCCTTAATTCGAATCCAACGATAAATGGGTTAAAAAGAGCGCAAAGCCGGAGAAGGTCACATAGAAAATTACGTCGACGGTATCCAGGGCGCCCATGGAAAAACTGGTGAAGTGTCCGATGAGTGAGAGATGCGTGAGCACATCGCTCCAAATTGGACCCATGCGGTGGGCCGACCAAGAGATCAACCAGAAAAAAAGCAAGGTGCCAAAGGTTAATACGGCGGCCACGATTTGGTTTTCCGTACGCGAGCTCCAAAACAATCCGATGGCCACATAGGTAGCTGCGACAAAAAACATACCTAGATAAGAAGTAAGAACCGCTCCCCAATCAGGAATTGCGAGGGCCTGCAAAAGAATGGGATAGATGGTAGTGAGCAATACCATCACCATGATGATGCCGAGGCCCGCGAAGAATTTGCCCAGCACAATATGAATAGGGCGAATGGGCGCGGTGATGAGCAGCTCCACCGTATGGTCTTTCTTCTCTTCGGCCAGCAATCGCATGGTGATGAAAGGCGCCACGAATAGTAACACCACGTTCATATTGCCAAAAAGTGGCCGCAGGAGATTTTCCGTGAGGCCGGGCACCTCTCCTTGTTGAAAGCGGGTGAACTGCTGCAACGACTGCGCGTAATAGGAAAGCAGATTGGCAAACATCCAGCCTACTAGCAGCAGAAAGCAGGCGATCACGATATAGGCGATGGGCGAGTAAAAATACGCTCGCATGTCTCGTTTGGCGATGAGTACGATGGGATTCATAGTTACTCCTTAGGAAAATGCAGAAATCTCTTTGGTAGTTTCATCTTTGGTGATTAATTTCACAAAGGCATCCTCTAAGCTGAGTTGCTCTTGAGAAAGCGCCAGAAGCTCCACTCCTTCGGCCACGAATAGTTCCGCCAGCTGGGAACGGAGATCGTAACCTTTCGCGCATTCTAATTTCACATGAAACTCCTGCTGCTCATGCGCAGAATAAACCGAGGTGATCCCTTGCATGCTTTGCAGGCGCCCCAGAATTTTCGCTGGATCTTTCCGACTCACTAGATGAATGCGCACATTGCTCTGCATGCGCAAGCCGATGCCCGCTAAGGTGTCTTCCGCCACCACTTGCCCGCGATCAATCACCACCACGCGACTGCAGGTGGCTTGTACCTCGGGCAAAATGTGGGTGGAAAGGATCACGGTGTGATCGCCCCCCAAACTCTTGATGAGATTACGAATGTCGATGATCTGCTTGGGATCCAATCCCACAGTGGGCTCGTCGAGAATTAGCACTGCGGGGTTGTGCGCAATGGCCTGGGCTAATCCTACGCGCTGTCGATACCCTTTGGATAAGTTGCCAATGAGTCGGTGGCGCACATCGATGATTCCACACTTCTCCATGGCATCTTGCACGGCGGCCTTTACCTTCGCCTTAGGCACGCGGTGCAAGCGAGCAGCAAACTCGAGATAGGATTGCACATCCATGCCGGTATAGACGGGGGGATTTTCCGGCAAATAACCGATAGAGGCTTTGGCGTCGATGGTCTGCGTGACCACATCAAAGCCGTTGATCGTGGCCGAGCCCTCGGTGGGTGGCACAAACCCGCTGAGGATTTTCATCGTGGTGCTTTTGCCCGCGCCGTTGGGGCCGAGAAAGCCGAGGATTTCTCCTTT
>CAYZLH010000348.1:0-3635 GCA_964478795.1 uncultured Bdellovibrionales bacterium
TTCTGCCAGTGATTCTAATTTTTCGGGATTTTTAAATAGAATGCCTTTTGTGCCAGCAATTTGCAGGGCGCGAGTAAAGGATAGTGGAATAGCAAATGCCAACACGCAGGGGCAAGTGACAATCATCAACGCCAAGGCCCGCTCTAAGCCCACGCGCGGAGAATTCCAAAAATACAGCATTAAGCCACAGGACAGCACAAGTACTGTGTAGAGGAAGATTTTCCCCAAAAAATCGGCATAGGCAATAGAGGGCGATTTGCCCATTCGATAGAAGTGAATTTGCTCAAGGATTTTGGCTAGTCGGCTCTTTCCCAAAATTTCTCGAACTTCCAATTTGACAGTTTGCGAGGGAATGGTGCCTGCATCGATAAAATCTCCGAACTGCAATTTTATCGGTGTGCTTTCACCCGTCAATAGTGCCGAGTTTACATACGCTATGTCGGAACGAAGGATGGAATCTACCGGCACTGTTCTATCGGCCGGTACTTCAATCCAGTCGCCAATTTGTAAATTCGTGGCGGCAATTTTTTCATTACGAGGAGAGATTTTTTGTACCTGCTCTTCAGTAAAATTTAAAAAACGCGAATTTTTTCCGATTTTTAGTTTCATTTGCTGCAACAGAAAGCGGCTAGAGAGCAGCAGCAACACTAACATCGCTAGGGAATCAAAGTAGTTTTCCGAGCTACCGGAAAGTAGATTCCAGGTGCTAAGTATAGTGCCGACAAAAATAGCCAATGCCACTGGAAGGTCTACGGAAATCCGGCGGAATAGTAACGGGGTTAGTGCCGCCCGATAGATGGGAGTGGCCGTGAAGAAAATTATTGGCAAAAAAAGAATGAAGCTTAGCCATGGAAAAAAACTGGCCCAGATAGAATCGGCCCCAGCATATAATGAGGCTGAAAGAGTCATTATGTTGCCCGTACAAAAAGCGGTGACACCGATCCGAACGAGCTGAGCGCGATGATCGTTTGGAGTAGAGGAATATTCACTTTCGATCAACGTTGGCTCGTAGCCTAACTGCTGAACGAATTGTAGGGCCGCGGGCCAAGAGGCCAACGAATCCACCTCTAACTTGAGGATATGGGTGGCAAAATTCAGCGTGGATTTTTTTACTCCCGGAAAAATTTCCGGGATTTTCTCGAGGATCCACAGGCAGCCTAAACAATGAATGCCTTCGATATAAAACGCCGCTTGAGTGCTAGCTGGAATTGGGAGTTGCGCCGTGGTCAACTTATGCCCCTTTTGATTCTGGTAAAAGGAGAGCAGGTCGTTATCGGAAAGTAGGGTGTAGGCCGACTCGCAGCCAGAACAGCAAAAGTTCGCGCCCAGCGAGGTTGTGCTTCCGCAGTGCAGGCAGTTTAGATTTTGGGCAGCGGTCGTCATAATATAGTTGAGTTTGTCTAGGCCTTTGCACGAGCTATGCCTACGAATTTTCAGGGAATTTGGGCCAATGAGGTGCATGGCTGGGAAGGAATGTCCCAAGTTGCTACGAATTCGAGCCTTTTCTTCCCAAATGGATGCCTGAAATTTCCCATCCGCTACCATGTATGGTGGTGGCGATAGTTATCGACCAGAGCTTTCTCTTTCCGCGCTCCAGCCCTACTATTTTCCCATGTCGTATTCATCGCATTTTGTCGCGGACTCTTCATTCATTCATCTCAACGCCGGATCGCTCACAAAAACACCCTTATCAGTTTTGCATTGCCAGGAATCCTATCGCCGGGAGCAAGAAAAAAATCCCACGCGGTCGCTATATGTAGCGCCAAAATTATTTTCCGCTGTGCACGAGTTGCTGGGTGAGGAGTTTCAGTGTAACCCCACTGACCTTTTTCTGCGCGCCAATATCACCACGGCTTTAAATGATTTTATCTTTGGGGTACCGCTGCAGGGAGAAGAAATTCTTTGCACTTCTTGGGAATATGGTGCCACTAGTAATTTGGCAAAAGTTCGCGCCCAGCAAACTGGAATGGATTTTCGTAGCATTGACTTGCCGGTGGGCGAAGCAATCACGGCGCAGGAAATCGCCGATCGAATTGCGGCGGCCGTCACGGAAAAAACGGGAATGTTAATAGTAAGTCACGTGGCCACGGGCTTGGGGGTTATCTTACCGTTGGCGAAGATTATTCGCCAAGCGCAACAGAAAGGGTGTGTGGTTGTCGTCGATGGCGCCCATGCGCCGGGATCCTTATCGATTGATATTCAAACGCTCGGCGCGGACTTTTACGGCGGAAATTTGCATAAGTGGTTTTTGGGACCTTGGGGTACGGCCTTTGGTTGGGTAAACCCTAAGTGGCGGGGAAAAATTTCCTGGAAATTTGGGGGCTGGGCTAGTTTTACGGTGCCCCCGCACTTTTCCGGCGTGTTGAAAGATCCGGAGGCCGCGCAACGATTTTTTCCCGGAACCATCGACCCTGCTCCTTTTGGGGCTCTTCAAGAAGTAGTGAAATTCTGGCAAATGCATGGGCGGGAGAATCTGCGCGCCTATCAAACCTCTTTGCGGAATTTGGTGGAAGTTCGGGGAAAAGAGTTTGGCTGGCAGGCGTTAAGTCCCCGTGAAAATCTTGGCCCGCTCTACACTTTTGCTTTACCCAACGCTTGGCGAGGTACCGAAAATTTGGCCTACCGTCTATACACTGAGGCAAAAGTGCAGGTGGCTATCCCTAACGTGAATGGTGAACCTGTGTTACGGTTTTCCCCTGGTGTTTACGTAACAAAGGAAGAAGTTGAACAGGGGTTACAAAATCTCCGTTCCTGGAAACCATGAAGTCAGAAAAATCCATCCTCTTGCTGTTAGCTGCCGCGCAGTTCTGCAATATCGTGGATTTCATGATCATGATGCCGATGGGTCACCAGTTAATGCGCGAGTTTTCTATCGGGGCGCAACAGTTTAGTTTTCTCGTTTCTTCATATACTTTCAGTGCCGGTCTGTCGGGATTTGTGATGGTGTTTTTTGCCGATCGATTTGATCGCAAAAGGCTCCTCTTACAAATGTTTGCCGGTTTTACAATTGGCACATTCTGTTGTGCGGTGGCACCAAACTATGAATTTCTCTTACTTTCTCGCCTCATCACCGGAGTTTTCGGAGGAGTGTTGGGATCGATCGTGCTTTCCATTGTCGCTGATTTAGTGCCCGTGAGCAGGAGAGGTCAGGCCATGGGAATCATCAATACTTCCTTTTCAATGGCCTCCGTTTTAGGTGTTCCTCTTGGTTTGTTTTTGGCCACTAGTATTTCGTGGCACGCGCCTTTTTTGTTCATCGTCGCCCTGGCCGTGCCACTCTGGTTTTTTCTCTGGAAAAAAATTCCTTCTTTGCGTTCCCATATCCATTCCGAACGGCAAAAGTCCTTAGATGTGCTGCGGGTGATCTGGACGAACGTGAATCAACGCCGGGCCCTCCTTTTTGTGATGGTTCTCATGTTTGCTCACTTTTCGATCATTCCCTTTTTAAGTCCGTCGATGGTGGCGAACGTGGGATTTACGGAGCGGGAATTGACTTGGATCTATTTTCTTGGAGGAGGAGTAAGTATCTTGACTGGGCCCTGGGTGGGAAGGTTAGCGGACCGTTATGGGAAGCAACGCATCTTTTTGCTAGGTGGTACTCTGGCTTTAATTCCGTGCTTTTTAATCACAAATTT
>CAYZLH010000349.1:0-2633 GCA_964478795.1 uncultured Bdellovibrionales bacterium
ACAGAGCTAAATTTCCTCCTTCTCCCGAAAGACCCCAACGACGATAAAAACGTAGTTTTAGAAATTCGTGCGGGTGCCGGGGGCGACGAGGCCGGATTGTTCGCAGGCGAAATGTTTCGCATGTATTCCCGCTATGCAGATAAACGTGGTTGGAAAGTGGAAATGATGAGCTTAAGTTCCACCGGCGTTGGCGGCGTGAAAGAAGTAACGGCGCTCTTTAGTGGCGATAAAGTGTATTCTCGTTTGAAAAACGAGGGCGGGGTGCACCGGGTGCAACGCGTGCCCGCCACCGAAACCCAAGGGCGGATTCACACTTCTACCGTAACGGTCGCGGTATTGCCGGAAGCGGAAGAAGTGGACGTTGAAATCAACCCAGCCGATCTACGCATCGATGTAATGCGCGCCAGTGGATCAGGTGGACAGTCCGTAAACACCACGGACTCTGCTGTGCGCATCGTGCACATTCCTACCGGCGTAGAAGTAAAGTGCCAAGATGAGAAAAGCCAACACAAAAACCGCGATAAGGCGATGAAGATTCTTCGCGCGCGCTTGCTCGCCGCCGAGATTGAAAAAGCGCAGGCCGCGGAAACTTCGGCGAGAAGATCCATGGTGGGTACTGGCGATCGTTCGGAGCGGATTCGCACTTATAACTTTCCGCAAAGTCGATTAACCGACCACCGCATCGGCTTGACAGCGCATAACTTGCCAGACGTGATGGAAGGCGAGCTAGAGGGCGTAATCGAGGCGCTGATTGCCCATACACAAGCCGAACTTCTGAAAAATAGCTCGAGCATCCTTTGAATCTAGCTCAAATTTTAAAGCCCTTAAAAAAATCCCAACGGGAAGATGCCCTTTGGCTACTGCAGGCGAGGTGTAATTGCACCCGCTCGCAACTTCTTTTGCGCTCCCATGAGGAACTGGATACGAAAATTATTCGACAATTCAAGAAGGATTGGCCGAGAAGGCAGAAGGGTGAGCCCCTGCAATATATCGTGGGAAGCGCCCCCTTTTATGGACGAGAATTTTTTGTAAAAAAGGGTGTTTTGATTCCTAGGCCCGAAACCGAATCTCTTTTGGAAATTGCACTCGATTACCTAAAGGAAAAAGGTGGGGCGAGGGTTCTCGACATTGGAACAGGGTCTGGAGTTTTGGCCATTTCTATTAAATTGGAGAAGCGCGATACTTTTGTAGTGGCCTCGGATATTTCCCCAACTGCTTTGTGGGTGGCCAGGAAGAACGCCAAACTTACTGGAGCGGAAATTCGCTTCGTGAAGGCTAATTATTTTTCGGATGGTCTAGCAAATGAAGCGTGGGATCTTGTGGTATCGAATCCCCCCTATTTAGATTTCAGAAAAGATAAGATCGCCAAAGATGTAAAGATTTGGGAGCCGCGTTTGGCTTTGGAGCCAAAGGGAAAGGGGAGAGACCTCGCACCTCTGGCTGGCGAGCAGATTCTTCAGCAGAGTTCTGAGGCCAACGTGGGCGCCACATTTTTGGAATTAAGTCCGCGTGTAGCCAGTAATTTAGAGCGAAAGTGGAAGAAACATCCTCGCGTAGAATCTGTGCAAAGGACCGCCGACCTCGCTGGTAGAATGCGATTTTTGTTGGTAGTTTGGAAAAATGCATAAATTTGAAATCGAAGGTGGCAGTGTACTCTCGGGAACGGTTAGCGCCAGCGGCAGCAAGAATAGCGCGCTCCCAATTCTATTTGCGTCGATTTTAAATCCGCATCCTATTGAGCTGCGACGTGTGCCCGTACTGAAAGACATTGAAACCACACTCACGCTCTTGCGGGGGGTGGGGGCCCAAGTGGATCGAGTTGGGGATTCGGTCAAAGTTTCATTGGCGAAGCTTACGTCGACCGAAGCGCCATATGAATTGGTGCGAACGATGCGGGCCTCGATTCTTATGTTGGGCCCGATTCTCGCGCGCGAGGGGGTGGCCCGCGTTTCGCTACCAGGAGGATGCGCAATTGGATCGCGTCCCGTGGATCTCCATCTATCTGGCTTAGAAAAGATGGGTGCCGAGTTGGTTTTAGAGCATGGCTATGTAAACGCCAAATGCCCGGGCGGACTTAAGGGCTCCGTCATCGAATTTCGGATGCCCTCCGTGGGCGCTACTGAGCACCTGATGATGGCCGCGACGCTAGCTAAGGGCGAAACCGTGTTAAAGAACGCGGCCCGTGAGCCGGAGATTGTGGATCTCGCAAATTTTTTAAACGCCATGGGTGCGAAGGTTTTTGGTGCCGGCGAAAGCGAAATGCGAATTCAGGGGGGCACCAATTTTCGCCCGACTCAATATGAAGTGATGTTTGATCGCATAGAGGCTGGCACGCTCTTGTTGGCGGGTCCGATCACTGGCGGTCGGGTTCGAGTGGAAAAAATGATTCCTTCTGATTTGGGTTCTTATTTGGATATTTTAAAAAATTGCGGTGTCACTGTTTTGGTGGGCGAAGATTTTGTCCTCGATTTCAAGACAGAGCATGACGCAGTCATTGATCATCCGAAACAAACGTTCCCCTTCAGCGCCTGCAGGGGGCACCCAACCCATGCTAAAGGGCATCGAAGGCGGGCAAGGCGAAAAAGCCAGCAAGGCCAACCGTTCGCCCAAGGTATCCGGTGACGTGCGAAAAG
>CAYZLH010000349.1:2643-3634 GCA_964478795.1 uncultured Bdellovibrionales bacterium
CCGCGAGGGGTTAATGTGACGACCGAGCCGTATCCGGGCTTTCCCACGGATTTGCAGGCGCAGCTGATGGCCTATTTGGCGCAAGTGGATGGCGAGAGCGAAATCACGGAAAGTATTTTTGAGAACCGTTTTATGCACGTGCCAGAGTTGAATCGGTTGGGCGCCAATATCCGGGCCGAGGGCGCGAAAGCGAAAATTCTTGGTAAGCACGGTTGTTATTCTGGGGCCACGGTGATGGCCACGGATTTACGAGCTAGCGCATCTCTGGTGCTGGCGGGGTTGTCTGGCCGAGGCGTCACTACTGTGAGGCGGATCTATCATCTTGATCGCGGATACGAAGAAATGGAAAAGAAGTTAGCCAAACTGGGGGCCAAAATTTCCCGCAGTAAAGAGTAAGATCTTTTCCAAGTGCCCGAATTTCCTTGATTTCAGAACTTGTAAGAATCCTTTCCTTTAGATTTCCCGCCAATAACCGACCAATACACTTGACTATATCAAGATTGTTAATTAATCTTAATATTGTGGCCGGTCCTGTCTTCTACCCCAAGACCTGGGGGGAAAGAGGGGCGGCCAACGTCAACCATCCGGAAGGTGGTGGGCGAAATCCGGAAAATGAAAGGCTGTTAACAGAGGAGAACTACGAGAGTCAAAACCAGAGCTGTACGTGCGCGAATTGCCATCAAAGTTGGTTACCTGGAATTTTGATTTCGAGTGGGTTTCTAAAAAAAACGAAAAAGGGAAACTTTAAATGATGTTAGTAAAAATGAAAAAAATCGCAATGGCAAGCTTGGCGGTGGCGATGGCAATCACCCTCTCTGCTTGCGGTGGTAAAAGTGGCGGAATCAACCCGAGCATCGACGGTATTACGGGTCCAGATGTGGAGCTCGTAAACGGTCGATTGATCCTCAGCATGGTGTTCAACAACATTTCGGTTGATGGTGGAGCCACCATTCCAATTCCGAAATACCCGAACTCCAGTGTGCAAGTTGGT
>CAYZLH010000350.1:0-3633 GCA_964478795.1 uncultured Bdellovibrionales bacterium
AATGCATTCGCCTCATCGCAAAAAGTTTGGGCGGAAAAAGTGCAAAAAGAGATGGCCGCGGCAAATCCCCAGAGACCCTTGGAAACCAACTTTTTCGTAAGTCTCGCCGAACGTGCTGTCGAACGTCGAACTGAAGAGCTAAATCGCCTGAAGGATTTAAGCCAAAGAAGTATTAATGCGGCTCTGCCAGCAGTGGGAGTGCAGGCGCATTGGGAGCAAGCGGCTCAGCGACAAAGAATTACTCTCGAGTTAGCGGAAAAAAACAAAATCGAAGAGTACCGTCAAGTTTGGAAAAACTGGCATGCGGCCATTGAAGAGTCGATTCGTAAGATGAAATTCGTAAAGGTGGAATTGCTCAGCCAGCTCACAGAGTTGACGGCCAAACAAGGCGGCACCGCTCCTTTAGAGAGTTCCAACGCTAAAGTGGCACTGCAGCAGGACAAGGATTCTGTGGTGTTCCCCTTTGACGGAGTGGTTTGGAATGATGAAGTGTTTCACCTTCGCGCCGTAACAGAAGGAGTCTGTCTATGAGAAGAATTGCGCTAGCGGCAATCGTCGTTGTTTCGCTCGTTGGTTGCGGGCGGAGTCCGGAATTTAAAAAGGAAGATGAGTTAAAGCCGGAGACGAGTTTTAGCTACAGCCATGCGGTAAAGGAAATGACCGGAAGCTCAGCGGACATTCTCTGGGTCATCGACAATTCCGGGAGTATGGATAAGTACCAAGCGCAGGTGATCGCCAATACGCAGAAATTTATGTCTTCCTTTTTAAAGGTGGCCAAAGGAAATGATTGGCGCATGGGTCTACTTTCCACCGACACCCGCGATGAACCCTATATTGGGTTTTTGAACTCTGACCGCTTGGATTTCACCCACTTGGATCCCGTGCGGGCTTTTCAAGGCGCAGTCAGACGTTTAGGAACTAACGGATCTGGTTCGGAAATGTCTTATGATCCAGTGAAAAATGCGCTCAATGAGTACCCTGATTTTTTGCGGACTCAGTCCAAATTATTTTTGATTCTTCTTAGTGATGAGCCGGAGCAAAGCCGCACGAGTACCCGTGAATTTGTGAGGTTTCTTGAGCAGAAGAAGGGCAAGTTAGAAAACGTTGTGACCTATGGAATTTTTGAAATGCGGGAAAGGGGCTGCGGTTCCAATAACTATGCGGGAAGTCGCTACGAAGAGTTTATGACTGATACCAACGGCGCCGCATTTCCTATTTGCTTGGAAGACTATGGATCGCTCCTAGCTAAAATCGGTGCCGATATTGGGGAACGCTTGGTACGCCCACGAATCCAATTAACGAGACGTCCTAAAGACGGTACGTTAAAAGTGTTGTATCGCGGGAATCCCTTAGCAGCTGGACCGAAAGATAAGGGTGGATTCTGGTTTTATAATTACGAAGAGAACGCCATCGTATTCCATGACCTCTCCTTTGCCGCCTCGGATAACGAGAGCGTGAAAGTGGAATATTCCATCGATCAAGATTAGTTTGGAATATTGATTTATTCTTAGTCTATTGTTTATCTTGTGTTTCTTTCGTGCCTGAAATGTCAGACGGCCGATACTTTTTTCCGCTCTTAGGGAAAGAATTTGGAGAGCCTAAATTTGACTTCGGTATTTCCTTGATGGCCGATGGTTCCAGGCGTTCCTTGCCAAATTCTGTCCTATTCATCTTTTGCCCAAGTGACCTGCTTAATTTTTGAAATTTCTTTCGGTCGTCGAGTAGATCTTGGCGAATTTTGCTAATTCGCTGATAGGGGTCCCCAAAACAGAAACGTGAATGGGGATTCCGATTATCGATCGGCTGCACAAAACTGGCCAAATATTTTTTTAGTAGAGAATCGGTTGCTTCATTCCATAGGAGAATCTTTTGAATTGTGGTCTGACTCTTTGTAAAATTTTTTGAGGCATCGGAAAACTGCACCATTTGCGTGCCGGATTGATTTTCTAATTCCAAGGCCTTCATCTCTTGATCGGTGAATTTTCGGTACAGAGCAAAACATTCTGTGGCAGGTTGTAGAAAACCTTTATTGTCAGCACAGATTTCCTGAGTGACTTTACTCGGTTCTAGACACTGGTGAAGGAATTCGCTAGATTCAGCCGATACAACGTTTATGGAGACAAACAATAGGAAAATAGCAGTCATGCGAACTAATCTTAGCCGAAAATTCGTCTTTATTCTAACGGCCGTGGCGTTCTTGGGTACCTATACGGGGGCTAGTTACGGCGCCGAGATTCTTTTTATTGGAGACTCGCATTCCGTTGGTGTTTTTGGCAGCACTTTGAGTAAGGCAGTTGGGGCCAAACGTTATGCCGTGGGAGGCACTTCCGCAGTAAACTGGAACAAAAAAGCCATTTGCCCAAAAAGTACGGGCTGCCCTTACCGCTTTGGCTACGCCACTCCAAAGGGCGAATTTGGGGGAAGTCCTCCTCCAAGTTTTCCGGGTTTACAAGGATTGCTAGAGGAAGCGAATCCAGCGGTGGTCATTATTGCCTTGGGAACTAACGACGCCTGTGAAAGTGTCAGCCCTGCGAGTAAGTTAGTCAGTCTAACAAAGGGAAAAACATGTGTATGGGTGGGGCCGCCGGATTTTAAAAAGGATTCGGTAATTCGATCTCGCTGTGCAGGAAAATATGATCAGTTTGTGCAGTCACTAAAAGCAGCGGTATCGTCTGGTTCCTGTGCATATATCGATAGCACCAAACTGAAAGATAGTAGTGGGAATTTTATCACGGCCGATGCTGGCGATAAGGTTCACTTTACGAGCGGCAAGGCTAAGCAGTGGGCAAGTGCTGTTAGAGCAGAATTGCAAAAACTTGGTCTTTGACTAAGTACTAAAGATGTAATTTATTTATTCGCGATTTCCACGCGATCGCCCACGATCACATTGGTATAGGCACTGAGCGGAGTATTTTCTGGTGGGTAGAACTGTGTGACGCGGGCCACGGCAGAATCCGAGTCCGCGTGGATAATTTTCATCTTGGCAAATTTGAAGGAAACGTTTTTCGCCGATCGTTGGTTAATTTCATCTACCGGAGTAATTACGCGAAAGACATCCAACATCGATCCGACTTTCACACCTTGGGTAGTGCCAATGTTCACATATACATCGCGATACTTTGGCTGACTTTCATCTAAGAGAAAATCTGATTTCACGCCAAATACCTGAAATTCGGCGAAGGTAGTAAGTGGAAACAAAAAGATTAAGAGAAATTTCTTCATACCTGTCTCCTATCGGAGAGAGGAAATGCGATCTTTAGGAATTTTTACGCGCCGGCTAGTCTGCGGAATGTCCGGAAAGTGGATCAGAATACTTTCCTTCGTCGGGCGCTGAAGTATCTTTCTTTACTTTTTTGCTCTGGTTCACGTATTTGCTCAATTCCGGTTTATCTTCCAAAATTTCGCCCACGGAGTCAGGAGCAATTTTCACCATTCGCACTACTGGCTTTTGGGGATCTAAAGGTTCAACGGAAATCGGGCAAGAGCGAACTAAGCTATTCAAGTAATCTCTGGCAATCTTCGCGGAAAACATTCCCGGGCGCGAAAAGAACTCTCGAATTTTGGCTTCGGAGTCGCAATCCGAAGGGTTAGCGGTTACACGGAATTGATAGTCTAGGACGTGGGTAATTTTTT
>CAYZLH010000351.1:0-3633 GCA_964478795.1 uncultured Bdellovibrionales bacterium
AGATTGATTTCTGGACGAGCTGTTGAAATTGACAATCAAAAAATCGAAGACGAGAAAAAAATTAAATCCAGTCATCCCAAGATCCGCGAATATTTAGCGACAAACAAGAACTTTATCGAGCAATGGAAAATTGATCGCGGATCAGAACCAAAAAATTTGACAGAAAAGAATATTCTCACGGAAGACGGCGTGATCTTTGTGGGTGGCACCGAACCTACGGCAATCTTCCTAGCCAATTTTTATGGACTCTGCGCTGAAAGCAAATTGCCCTCGAAAGATGAGCGATCGCTTGAGAATCATCTTCAGGATATCCGCAAGTATCACAAGAAAAGAATGCAGTCTGGCTACTGCGATACTTCTGAGGTAAGCGAACCAATTGGCGAAGTTCGCGGGTGGATGGCCAAACTAGCAGCACACAGCTTAAAAAAGTGGGTTGATGAGACCTGTGGTGAAAGAATGTTCCCCGAAGCCCCCTTGATTCCACAGATTACCTCTCTTGCCGATACTTTAGAGGATTACCAAAAACTCATCCGGAAAAAGAAAGTGGATCCCCTCAAGGGACGAGAAAAAATATTTTCCACTGTCGATGAAAAACTAGACGATGGAAAAGTCGTTGCCATAGGCGCCACTTGGAATGATTTGCTAAAAATGGACCCCCGTCACCCGTCCGGGGATCACTCGTTTGTTGTTGCGGCCCGCAAGATGATCGATGGCGAGTGCCACTATTTTATTCGCAATAGCGTTGGCGAAGACTCTTCGGACTATCTACCTAAATTTAAAAAGCGCTACGAAAATGGCGGAGTTTGGGTGAGACCCGAAGAGCTTCCCAGCATCTACAGCGTGACTTACCTATAGGTGAATCGAGAATCCACCAATGAAGCTTAGATTTGCCTTGTTGTTAGTTAAAGGATCATCCCATATTCTCTCATATTGAATCTCCGGTCCCACAGCAATATAGTCGTTTAGGAAAATTTTTGTGCCTACGGATACAGCACTTCCCCAACGCGGCCGGATTCCTTCCCACTTGGCCCAGCGCGAAGGTTCGAGGGATACATAATGCGCGATGTTTTCTTTTCGATAGAAGTAGTAGGTCAATATTGGGGAGAGCGTTCCGCGCCCACTTCTTCCACCCGAAGTGATAAAGGAACCCGAAAGTCCCGCGGAAATCCCATCGAGAAAGAAATACTGCACATTCGCGCTCGATAGAAAAGTGTTCGACCGATTTGGCAACGCCGGATCCTTTGAAGAATTGAAGTATAAACCCCCTCCTACCGTCCAGTTGCCCTTGTTTATGTTTGCAGCCTCGGCTCGTAAACTTCCAATTCCCAAATAAAGCAACACACAGATTAGCAGTCTCATTCAGCCTTTCCGATAAAGCGTGAGTCCAATGGACTACGAATTTTGGCGGGACGCAATCTTGTGAAAATGATTTAATTTCTATTTCATCTGGTTTTAATTTTGGCCATTGCCAACAAAAAAGGGGTGGAACTCCGTTCCACCCCTTTCGTTCAACGATTCAACGATCTTTACTACTTCTCGGAAAACTTTCTAATGAGCCACACTGGGCACGCCGCCCTTGGGATCATTTTTCTTTTTCGCCAATTCTTTCTGCTGAGCCTTTTCCTGCTCGATCACATCTTTTGGCTTCATGAAGTTCTGCGGATCCGGCACCTCTAGGGCCAAGCGCAACACTTCATCGGCGTGAGTCACGGCATGGATCTCGAGTCCTTCGAGGATCTCTTTCGAGATCTTGGTGAGATCCTTCTCGTTCTCTTTCGGAATGATGATGGTATCAGCACCGCCTAGTTTCGCCGCGATCAGCTTCTCTTTGAGTCCGCCAATGGCCAACACTCGTCCTCGCAAGGTGATCTCTCCCGTCATAGCTACGTTTCGCTTCACCGGCACTCGCATAAATGCCGAGCTTAGGGCCGTGGCCATGGTGATACCCGCAGAGGGCCCATCTTTTGGAGTGGCACCTTCGGGAACGTGCAAATGGATTTCGATCTTATCGTAGAAATCCGGCGCCAAGCCCAAGAGTGGCGCGCGCATTCGCACGTAACTCATCGCGGCCTGAGCAGATTCTTGCATCACATCGCCCAATTTACCCGTTACTTTCAGGCTGCCTTTGCCTGGAAGCACGGCCACCTCGATTTGCAGCAGATCGCCGCCAGATTCGGTCCAGGCCAAACCATTGGCCAAACCAACTTCAGCGATTTCTTCTGTCTTCGAAATCGAGTACTTCGCCACGCCCAAATATTTTTCCAACATTTTTGGCGTAACAGTGATCTTTTCCCCCTTGAAATCTGATCCTTTGGATTTTTTCTTTTTGGAATCCTTGGCCTCTTTCCCCTCTTTCAACACGTTTGCTTGGCCAGATTTTCCCATTTTGCGCACTAACTGGTGAGCCACTTTGCGGCACAATCCAGCCACTTCGCGCTCGAGGTTACGCACGCCAGCTTCGCGGGTGTAGCCCTGAATGAGCGCCTTCATAGTTTCATCGGGCAGAATCAACTGGCCCTTGCTGAGTCCGTGAAGTTCCGTTTGTTTGGGCAAGAGATACCGCTCACCAATGTGTAGCTTCTCGTTCATGGTGTAGCCAGGAATCGTGATCACTTCCATCCGATCCAAGAGTGGACGCGGAATTTGGTGTAGCGAGTTCGCAGTCAACACGAACATTACCTTCGAAAGATCGAACTCCACTTCGAGGTAGTGATCCATAAAGCTTGCGTTCTGCTCGGGATCCAACACTTCCAACAATGCCGAAGCCGGATCGCCGCGGAAATCGTTGCTCATCTTGTCGATTTCGTCGAGCAAGAATACGGGGTTCGCTGATCCAGCCTTTTTCAAGGATTGAATGAGCTTTCCGGGCAAGGCACCTACGTAGGTTCGGCGGTGACCGCGAATTTCGGCCTCGTCTCTTACGCCACCCAAAGAGGCACGTACGAAGTTTTTCCCAACGGCGCGAGCAATGGATTTCGCCAGCGAAGTTTTTCCAACTCCGGGAGGTCCAGCCAAGCACAGAATGGAGCCTTTGGAATTCTTGGTCAAAGTGCGCACAGATAAGTATTCCAAAATACGTTCGCGCACTTCCTCTAGACCGTAGTGATCCTCTTTCAACACTTCATCGGCGCGATCGAGATCCCAATTATCATCGGTATACTCGCCCCACGGAAGGGTTAGAATCCAATCAATATAATTTCGCACCACAGTCGCCTCAGCGCTCATGGGGCTCATCATTTTCAGTTTACGAAATTCTTTATTGATTTTATCGCGAGCTTCTTTGGAAAGCTTTTTTGACTCGATCTTTTTTTCCATCTCGGCGAGTTCAATTTTGAACTCGTCTTTTTCTCCGAGCTCCTTCTGAATCGCGTTCATTTGCTCGTTGAGGTAGTATTCCTTCTGATTGCGCTCCATCTGCTTTTTCACACGCGAGCGAATTTTTCGTTCTACCTGTAGAATCTCGATCTCACCTTGCATCAAGGAAAGGATGCGCTCGAGACGCTCGGAAGTATCTACGATCTCTAAGATCTTTTGCTTTTCTTCGATCTTTAGAGTGAGGTGCGCCACCACCACATCGGCTAAGCGCGAAGGTTCTACGATGGTGTTGATATTCATCACCACTTCCGGCGGACT
>CAYZLH010000352.1:0-3624 GCA_964478795.1 uncultured Bdellovibrionales bacterium
CGGCACTGCGCTGATACAGCTGGCAGGAGAGTTTTCCATCAGCCACATAAAACTGAAAAAAAGAATGGCAAGGAGGCAGCGCCATTCTATCTACTTCACCAGGGTTCCACGCCGATACAATATGTCGGCGTGAATCGGGATTCTTTTTGATCCCTTCGATTAGATTTTGAATTTGATCAATCTCTCGGCCGTCCACAGTTTTCCAGCGCCTCCACTGGGAACCATAAACGGGACCTAAATTACCATCTTTATCGGCCCATTCATCCCAAATGGTAACGCCGTTTTCTTGTAAATATTTAATGTTTGTATCGCCCTTCAAGAACCACAAAAGCTCATGAATGATGGATCGTAAGTGCAGCTTCTTGGTGGTGACAGCGGGAAAACCCTCACTTAGGTCAAACCGCATCTGGTGCCCAAAGATGCTCAAAGTGCCCGTGCCGGTTCGGTCTGATTTTTGGGTACCTTTTTCTAAAATCAAGCGGAGTAGGTCATGGTATTGTTGCATATCCGTATCTCACTCCTGATGGCGGAGCGTTGTCAAAGAGAAAGGAATCCGGCCAGTGTGCAATTTCTTAAATGCTGCATCATGCCAGCGGCCGCTGGGTGATAAGCTCATGCCTGATTTCCCTACTGTTAGGAGTAAGTTTCATGAGCATTTCCCCGCCTGTGGCCAAAGAGATTCCCCACCGCTTAGAAAAAAATGGTGATGTTCGCCAAGATTCCTATTTTTGGCTGAAGGATCGCGAAAACCCCGAGGTAGTGAAGTATCTCAAAGAGGAAAATACTTATGTGGAGGCGGTGCTGAAAACCGCGAAAGTCACGGAGGAAAAACTCTTTGCCGAAATGCGTTCACGTGTGAAAGAAGATGATTCCACTCTGCCTTTTCCCAAGGGCGAGTATGAATACTATTCCCGTTTCGAGCAGGGCAAAGAATATCCCATCCATGCTCGCAAAAAAAATGGCCAGGAAGAAATTTTGCTCGATGTGAATGTGCTAGCTAAAGGCCACAGTTATTTTGCCGTGCCATTTCCCACGGTGAGCCCCGATCATCAAAAGCTGGTCTATGCCGCCGATTCGCAAGGGCGCCGCTTTTATCAACTAAATGTCTATGATATTGCCAGCAAAAAAGTTTTGGAGTCTATTCCCGACACCACTGGGAATGTTGCCTGGGCCAGCGACAACAAAACGTTTTTCTATGCAAAACAGCATCCCGATACCTTGCGCTCGCAGTGGATCTACCGCCATCGAATTGGCAATACCGATGACAAATTAATTTATGAAGAGAAAGACGAATCCTATTTCGTGAGTGTGAATCGATCACGCACAGAAAAGATGTTGTTTATTTCCAGTAATTCCACCACTTCCGATGAATATCAATTTCTAGATTCCAACAATCCCGAAGGGACTTTTTCTGTGGTTACTCCACGGGAGAAAAACCACGAATATTCTGTGATGGATGGCGGCGATGCTTTTTATTTTATCTCCAACTGGCAAGCCAAAAATTTCCGCTTAATGAAGGCGCCGCGCGGATCGTCGAAGAAAGAGGATTGGCAAGAAGTCATTGCCCATGATCCTAAGGTTTTGCTGGAAAGTGCCTCGTTTTTTGCTTCGCACTTTGTGGTGGAGGAACGGGTGGATGGACTTTCCCGTCTGCGCGTTTTCGATCGCGCCTCGGGCAAAGCAGAGGCGATCTCTTTTCCTGATCCGGTCTATGTGGTGGGAGCCTCTGCTAATGCGGAATTTCAAACGAAGAAGTTTCGTTATTTATACCAAAGTCTCAATCGTCCGGAATCCATCTTTGAATACGATTTTGCTAATAGAACTTCAGAGCTAAAAAAACAAAAAGAAATTCCCAACTTTGATGGCTCGCTGTATGTTTCTGAGCGGCACTGGGCCACGGCCCGAGACGGCACAAAAATCCCCGTTTCTTTACTCAGGAAAAAAACCACGGAAAAGAATGGCACAGCGCCACTCTTTCAATACGCCTATGGATCCTACGGTTATAGTATGGAACCGGGCTTTGGAATTTCCGTATTCAGCTTAGTGGACCGTGGCTTCGTTTATGCGATTGCTCACATTCGTGGCGGCTCGGAAATGGGCCGGCATTGGTACGAAGATGGAAAGCTTTTTAAGAAGAAGAATACATTTACGGATTTTATCGATGTCACGGAATACCTAATCAAAGAAAAAATTGCCGATCCCAAACGAGTCTATGCCGAAGGTGGAAGTGCTGGCGGATTACTCATGGGCGCGGTGGCCAATCTCCGCCCCGATCTCTATCGCGGAATGCATGCGGCGGTGCCATTTGTGGATGTGGTAACCACGATGTTAGATGATTCTATTCCCCTGACCACATTCGAGTATGAGGAGTGGGGGAATCCCAATCAAAAAGAGTATTACGACTACATGAAATCCTATTCTCCTTATGACAATGTCGAGAAGAAGGCCTATCCGAATATTTTAATCACCTCCGGTTTTCACGATTCCCAGGTGCAATATTGGGAGCCCACGAAATGGGCGGCCAAGCTGCGAAAAATGAAAACGAATGATTCGCTGATTTTATTGCTAACCGAAATGGAAGCCGGTCATGGCGGAAAATCCGGCCGGTTTCAGAAGCTGAAGGAACGGGCCCAAGAGTTTTCCTTTTTCCTTTTTTTGGATGAAAAGCGATGACATTTAAGGATCTATTTTCAGCTCAGTCAAAAGAGTACGCGAAATTTCGCCCCACGTACCCCAAAGAGTTGTTTGCCTATCTCAGTGCGGTAGCGCCCGATCATTCCATGGTATGGGATTGTGGCACGGGCAGTGGTCAGGCAGCATTGGGCTTAACGGAATATTTCGCCCACATTGTGGCCACGGATCCGTCGCAGCTTCAATTACAGCAAGCTTTAAAACATCCCAAGATCGAGTATCGAATTTGTTCCGCTGAGACCACAGATTTAGTGAATGGGTCTATTGCTTTAATTTCCGTAGCTCAAGCCTTCCATTGGTTTCGCCAGGAAGAGTTTTTTCTTGAAGTGAAGCGAGTTTCCAAGCCTGGCGCGATCTTGGCCATTTGGTGTTACGAGCTTTCCCAGGTTTCTCCCGAAGTGGATGCCTTGGTCATGAAGCTTTATTCTGGCACTTTGGGTGAGTACTGGGATAGCGCCCGCAAGTTAGTGGAAGAAGGATATCGCAATGAAAAAATTCCTTTCACCGAAGTGGCTTGCCCCAGTTTTTCGTTGACGGCGGAATGGACGGCCGAAGATTTCCTTGGCTATCTCTCGACCTGGAGTGCTTTGCAAAAGTACAAAACGAAAAATGGCGTGGATCCGCTCGTCGAATTTTCTCCTGAATTTCTGCGCGCCTACGGCGGAGGTCAGCGTACCGTGACTTGGCCACTTTCGTTACGCGTATTTCGGGTGAATGCTTAAAGCGCGAAAAAATTAGAAACGCCAAAAGAGGTCCGCGGAATAGGCTTGTTTGTATTCACGCAGATTTAATTTCGCTAATGAGTTTACCTGCAAATTAACGCTCCAATGGAAATGCTTGTACAAAAATAGGGCCGTGAAGAGAAATCCTACGTCTTTTTCTTCTCCAGCGGTAAATTTGGGTCCGAGCAAGATTCGATGCCAAGAGGGAAGA
>CAYZLH010000353.1:0-3593 GCA_964478795.1 uncultured Bdellovibrionales bacterium
GGAAAAGCTATAAATTTTTCCTCGCCACTGTACCCATACTTTGTCTTTAGTTCTGGTGGATTTCATAAATTTTCCCACGGAGAAGCGATTCTATTTATTGAGCGCATTCCATTCGAAGAATTACTTTTGACGGTTCGTAATAAAGTGTCTCTACTATCGAGAAGATCTTTGGGCATTTCGTCTTGCCAGCCGCCAAACTCTTTTTCCAAAAGTTTTACATACATCTTTCCCGCCCGCACGGATGGATAGGAGAGGATATCCTGTAGGTAGTTGATGTTGGTTATGGTCCCGAATATTACTGTATTTCGCAGGCACCACAGCATTCGCTCGATGGCATTGGCGCGATTTTCGGCCATTACGGTCATTTTGGCGATCATCGCATCGTAGTCTAAGCCAATAACCGAACCTGTACTTACTCCCGTATCAATGCGTAACCCGACGGCAGCTGGCCACTCTACTAACTCTAGTTTTCCCGGACAGGGCGCGAACTGATTGGCGGAATCTTCAGCATATATCCGCGTCTGAATGGCGTGTCCACGTGGAGTAGGCGAGACTGAAAAGATTTCCTTTAAGTTTTTCCCACGGGCCACTTCAATCTGGGCTCTGACCAAATCAATTCCCCATACAGCCTCGGTCACAGAATGTTCAACTTGCAGACGGGAATTCACTTCGAGGAAAAAGAAATTTTCCTGAGCATCCACCAAAAACTCCACAGTCCCGGCGTTGGCATAACCTACACCCTTGGCCAAGGCCACAGCGGCATCGGCCATGGCTTTACGTGTTTTGTCCGAAAGGTTAGGCGCAGGGGCCTCTTCCACAACCTTCTGGTGTCGTCGTTGCAGAGAGCACTCTCGCTCTCCCAAATGCATCACATTTCCATGTAAGTCGCCCAAAATTTGAATTTCCACGTGGCGAGGGTTTTCCACAAATTTTTCTAAAAGTAAGGTGGCGTCGCCGAAGCTACTTTTTGCTTCTCTCGCTGCGCTCAGAGCCGCATCGGCCAATTCGCTTTCCGAAGGCACAAAGCGCATTCCTTTTCCGCCGCCGCCGGCAGCAGCCTTCAAGAGCACGGGGAAGCCAATTTTTTTCGCCAGTGTTTTTAGCTCTGCGGAATTTTCGGGATTCACCTCACCCCATGGAGCAGTGGGCACCTTGTATTGATCCAATATTTTTTTGGCTTCTAATTTGTCGCCCAGGAGTCGGATGCTTTTGGGGCGGGGGCCAATCCATTCGATTTTTGCTTCGAGAAAAGCCTCGGCAGCGTGAGCTCGTTCCGAGAGAAATCCATAGCCGGGATGTACGGCATCGCATTTCGCTTTTTGGGCGATTTCCAAAATAAGCGGAAGATTCAAATAGGTATCTTTGGGAGCCGTGCCCGGTAGCGAATACGATTCGTCGGCAAGCTGAGTGTGGCGTGAGCCGGCGTCGGCATCGCTGAAGAGGGCAACGGTTTTAAGTCCCATTTCCTGGGCCGTCTGAATAAGGCGGCAGGCGATTTCTCCGCGATTTAAGATCAGAATTTTTTTCATTATTTTCTCCAACTCGGAGTTCTCTTCTCTAAAAAGGCTTTCACGCCTTCTTGGGCCTCAGGTTGCACGCGCAACTGGGCCAACTCAGCGGCGGCAAAATCCAACGATTTTGAAAAATCTTCGCGATTCAATTCTCGGCTCAAAGTGTGAATAAGAAACTTTGCTGACTCAATGGCCACTGGACCGCCCTCGGTAATTCGCTTCGCTACTTGCAAGCCTCGGCTGAAAATTTCCTCTTCTTTGCACACTTCGTGTACTAGGTCGATCTTTTGGGCCTTTTCGGCGCCAAAACGTTCACCGGAGAGAAATAGCGATCGCGCCTGGCTTACGCCAATTTTGCCGATTACGAATGGACCAATACAGGCTGGGATAAGGCCAAGTTTTACTTCTGAGAGCGAGAAAATAGTGGAGTCAGCGGCAATGACGTGATCGCATACACTAACGAGTCCGACTCCTCCACCAATTGCATAACCATGCACTAGGCCAACTAGCGGCACCGGGCAACGATCCATGGTCAGAAACATATGAGTAAGTTTTCGGCAATCTTCCAAATTTTCCTCGTGTGAAAGCGCGAGCGAATTTTTCATCCAAGACAAATCGCCGCCCCCACAAAACGCTGGACCGTTACCCTTGAGAAGTATCGCGCGCACGCCTTCAAATTCTTTTTCTTCGGCGGTAATAGCGGCAAAAAGCCCTTGGTATTCAGCAATCAATTCTTCATTGAAAGCATTTCGCACCTCAGGCCGATTGATGGAGACCGAAAGTATTTTCTTTTGTTCAAGAAACTCTAGATTTAAGTGTTTTAGCTGCATATTTTTCCTTACATGCGAAACACGCCATATCGTGTTTCCGGGGTGGGCGAATTTTCTAAGCAAACGGAAAGTGCTAGCGCCAAGTTCTTACGGGTGTGGCGGGGATCGATGATCCCGTCATCCCAAAGTTTTGCCGTAGAGGCGTAAGCATTTCCGTCTCTTTCATATTCTTCGAGAATTTTTTTACGAAGCTCCGTCTTTTCTTTTTCCGAAGCATTTTTAACCGTAGTCAGTACATCTGCAGCTTGTTCGCCTCCCATTACAGAGATACGAGCATTAGGCCACATCCAGAGGAAGCGGGGGGAATAGGCTCGTCCGCACATTCCATAGTTACCGGCACCAAAGCTTCCGCCCACTATCACAGTTAATTTGGGGACCGTACTATTGCTAACGGCCATTACCATCTTCGCACCATCTTTAGCGATTCCGCGCTCTTCTGCCGACTTTCCAACCATGAATCCGGTGATGTTTTGGAGAAACAACAGCGGAGTTCCGCGTTGATTGCACATTTCAATAAAATGTGTGGCTTTCAGCGCACTTTCCGAAAAGAGCACTCCGTTATTGGCGACAATTCCCACCGGATATCCTTCGATATGGGCAAAGCCACAAACAATGCTGGTGCCATAAAGCGCCTTAAATTCATGAAATTCAGACCCATCGACAATTCGCGCGATAATTTCCTTAATATCGTAAGGGGTCCGTAAGTCTTTGGGAATTACGCCTAAGATTTCTTCGGCGGAAAAATTCGGCTCGGATGGCTCCCGACGCTTAAAGTGGCTTTTCTTTCTGGCGCCTAGATTTTTGACAATATCGCGAAGAATTTCTAAGGCATGAGCATCATCTTCGGCATAATGGTCGGCCACGCCACTCTTTCTACAGTGAGTATCGGCGCCTCCGAGCTCTTCTGCGCTAACGATTTCTCCGATAGCAGCTTTTACTAATGGTGGACCCGCCAAAAAAATCGTAGCCGTCCCTTTGACCATAATTGTTTCATCACTCATGGCGGGCACGTAGGCGCCACCGGCTGTACAAGATCCCATCACGGCGGAAATCTGGGGAATTCCCAAACTGCTCATTTTGGCTTGGTTAAAAAAGATTCTGCCAAAGTGTTCTTTATCAGGAAACACTTCAGCTTGTAATGGGAGAAAGGCGCCACCAGAATCCACCAAATAAATGCACGGCAAGCGATTCTCCAAGGCAATCTCTTGCGCGCGGAGGTGTTTTTTTACAGTCATCGGGAAATAGGTTCCGC
>CAYZLH010000354.1:0-2806 GCA_964478795.1 uncultured Bdellovibrionales bacterium
GGATTCTGCAGGTCGCGGCGACGAATATTGCCATCCCAAATGCCCTGTGCCTCCCAAACCCCGTAAATTACAGTGGGATCCGTTTGCAATCGCATTTTCTTGCGAAATCGATTCACAAACACACTGGCAATCAATGGGCGCTCATGGCCAGCACCTGTTTCTTTTTCAACTATAGAGGCAAAGGTTACAACCTGGTGGGGGCTCAGTTGTAGCTCGGCCACAGTCGAAGAATTTCTTATCTCTGCCTCTAGGCCTTGGTAAACTTCGCGAAATCTTTGCACCATGAGAATGGCGATTTCTCGGGCGGTAAAAACTCTTTGCAACGAATAGGTATCGGGAAAGAGATATCCTTCTACGGACTTCGGCCGAGACTGTTCTGGTCCAATTCCTGGAATCAGCGAGATCACCTCGCCACTACGACAGGCGTTAAGGAAATCTTGCCGTTTTACAAAACCCTTAGCCTCGAGAGCCTCTGCCACTTGGAAGATATTGTGTCCTTCGGGCACAGTGAAAAGGATCTCTAATGGCTTACCTTCAGTAAGGGTCGTTACCACCGCCGGTACCGACATATTTTGATAGAGTTGAAATTGACCTCGCTTCAAAGACTTACTGGGCGGAAAAAAGTTTACGTACCAGCGCAGAGCTCGTTCACTTTTTACCACCCCCTGAGCTTGTAGTTTTCGAGCCAAGGAGGCGAAGTTTTCTCCTTTGTTAACCGTAAATTCCACCCCTGCGCCGGGTACCTGAAAAACACCCAACTGCCAGGAAGGTATTCCGATCGCCAATCAACCAAATACGAATAAGATAATGAAAATATTAAAGAACTTCATTTAATTGCGCCTAGCCCCCACAGCGCATCCATCGTCTCCACCAGCAGCAGAGTCTATAGGCTCACAGCCCCTATAATCGCCTGCATGATCAGGAAGCCGATTGCAGTTGACACCGGTAACGCATTGTGTTAGTATACGACCGGTCAAAAGTGTTAGCGCTTGGTTCTGGAGAGGAAATCCTTAATGGAAGATTTCATGTTTAAAGTTGGTGACAATGCAGTGTATCCCGCTCATGGCGTTGGTGTAATAAAACGCATTGAAGAGAAACTAATTTCTGGAAAGAAAAAGAGTTTTTACGTTTTACAAGTGATCGAAAATGGCATGACCATCATGGTTCCAACGGATAATACCGCTGGTGTTGGCTTACGTGCGTTAGTATCCAAACAAGAAGTTGACGAAGTGATGGGAATCCTTCGCGACAAAAAAGTGAAAATCGACCGAACCACCTGGAACCGTCGCTATCGCGAATATATGGAAAAGATTAAGACTGGCTCCACCAAAGAAATTGCTGAAGTGCTCCGTAATCTTTACCTCTTAAAAAACTCTAAAGATCTATCCTTTGGCGAGAAGAAGATGTTCGATACGGCGAAAAGCCTATTGGTAAAAGAGATATCTATGTCGAATGCCCTCTCGGAATCCGATGTAGAAGCTGAACTCACCAAAGCTCTTGGCAGCGGCGAATAAATCCACTACTTTGTGCCTCTATGGCACAATTTGATCTACAAAAAATCCTACAGACTGGCGGGGGCCCCAAAGCGGGTCAAACCCGCGTTCGTTTTGCTCCTTCCCCTACGGGTTACTTGCACGTAGGTGGCGCCCGAACTCACCTCTTTAATTGGCTGCACGCAAAGCACGCCAAAGGCACTTTGATCGTTCGTATTGAAGATACGGATACAGTGCGCTCCACCCGCGAATCAGAAAAAATGGTATTGCAGGATATTCACTCCCTCGGCCTAGATCCTGATGAAGGGCCTGAACAGGGTGGTCCATGCGCGCCATATCGCCAATCTGAGCGCCAGGAGCTGTTCCAGCATCTCGCTCACCAGCTACTCAAAGAAGGCAAAGCCTATCGTTGTTTCTGCACCGAAGCCGAAATTAGCCGGAAAGCTGAAGCAGCCAAAGCGGCTGGTAAACCACCCCATTATGATGGCACCTGCACCTTCATTCCGGCCGAAGAAAGCAATCGCCGCGCAGCTGCCGGAGAGTCGTTCGCCATCCAAATGAAGGCCCCCCAGAAGGACTACGTTTGTCACGATCTACTCCGCGGAGATGTGCATTTCAAACAAGGCATGATCGGCGATTTCGTATTGCTGCGATCCAACGGCAAACCTGTGTATAACTATGCCGTGGTTGTAGACGATCACTATATGGGAATCACCCACGTGATTCGTGGCGAAGATCACCTTTCTAACTCGATTCGCCAGCTCATTATTTATGAAGCCCTTGGCTGGGAACTGCCCAAATTTGCTCACATCTCGATGATTTTGGGCACCGATAAAAAGAAACTTTCCAAACGCGAGGGCGCCTCTTCGGTGACCGACTATCTACGCAATGGCTATCTGCCTGAAGCATTAGTGAATTTCTTGTCTTTACTTGGATGGTCGCCGTCCGATGGCAAAGAAGTTCGTCCTATTCAGGAAATCGTAGAGATGTTTGAACTCCACAAACTCAATAAAGCTCCGGCGGTTTTTGATGATGAAAAACTAGCTTGGATGAATGGTGAATACATCAAGGCCATGGAGTTAAAAGAACTAGCTAAACGGATTCGCCCTTTCGTGGAGCAAGCTGGATTTAATCCCGATGTTCGCGGTGAAGAATGGTTCCTGAATGTACTCTCCACCGTAAGAGGCGGCCTCCGATTGCTTTCTGAGATTGGCCCCCACTTAGAAATCTATTATGGCGAAAAATTTGGCTTTGAGGCCGACGCGAAAACCATGTTGTCCACAGCCGAAGCCAAGCAAGTGGTGAAAACTTTC
>CAYZLH010000354.1:2816-3574 GCA_964478795.1 uncultured Bdellovibrionales bacterium
AGAAAAGAATAACGGCGTTGCCTCAGAGCAAGTTTTGGCCGCAATCCAAAACACGGTAAAAGAAAAAACTGGAGCCAAGGGCAAAAACCTATTTATGCCAATGCGCGCATCCGTAACCGGTAAGCTGCATGGCCCTGAATTAAAGTTAGTATTGCCCCTGTTAGGACCCGAAGAAACCCTAAGAAGAATCGATATTTCCTTGGGTCTGTAGGTCCCTAATATCCTGTTCCGGCGGCACAGTGCGTGCGCACAACCTGCTGCCGGAGTGGGTGAATCCTAGTTTTCCCCTCACCGATTTGAATCCTCCTGCCGTAAGATGAATGTGGAAAGAGAGGATTTGTATGAAGTTCAATTTTATCTGGGTTATCGCACTGGTGCTTGCCGCTGGTTGCGCTTCCAAAAAACTAAAGCCGGTAGACGAAACGATTGATGTCAAAGCCAAAATGGGGAATTCCGAGATCGGAATTAATGAGGACGAGGACGCGGTAATTCAAGAAAGCGTTGCCGTTGAAGATGAACTCCGCAAACTCAACTGGCAAAATTATGAAACCGAACGAAAGCTCAAATCGGAGCGTGCAGAACTTATTCGCTGCCGCACAGATCTGGCTGATCCTCGTTTGAGTGGCAATAAAAAATTGGAGCCCATCCCTGAGTTGCAAATCACTGAGGATCTATCCAAAGTGCAGCAAAAATTGGGCATCACCCAAAGCGGCAGAATCAAGGTCGTGAAAAAAGAGTTTCTCCAAGATCGATTTGAA
>CAYZLH010000355.1:0-3565 GCA_964478795.1 uncultured Bdellovibrionales bacterium
ATTATTATCCTTTAGACGGTCAGGCCTGGCACTTTGGCGTGGAGGTGGATGGAAAATTAGTATCTGTGGGCACCATTCATCCCGAAGACCACCCCCAATTTTCTCCGCAGGGGCAGTGGCGCATTCGCGGTATGGCTACGTTGCCGGAATTTCGTGGTCTTGGTTGTGGCACAAAACTTTTGCTCGCGATGCTTGGGGAGGCTGAAGCGGCGGAATTGCCGTTAATCTGGTGTAATGCGCGCACGCCGGCGCTGCCATTCTATTTGCGCCAAGGATTTACGGTGGAGAGCGAAGAGTTTTCGCTGCCGCATATTGGTGCTCATCGGTTGCTAAAATTTCTTCCGGCGGGTGCGCGGGTGAGCGTGAACTTACCGAGTGGGCAGGGCGGGGAAAATGGCCGTAGTGGGCCGAGCGGCGCAGGCGGACGGGGGACGAAATGAAAGTGCTTCAGCAGAGCAAGAGCTATGTGCTCGTGCATAAACCCTCGGGTTTAGTGACCTATGCCGATTCGAAAGAGATGGAAGCCAAGAGCGCGAAATTTTTGCTCGAAAAACAATTGAAGCGAAAGCTTTTTCCCGTGCATCGGATCGATAAAGATACTTGCGGCGTATTGGCCTTCGCCTTTGATGCGCGCACAGCCCAAATGCTGACGGCGCTCTTTCGTACGCGCGTGGTGAAAAAACAATATTTGGCCGTGGTTCACGGTGAGACATTGGAAAAATTCACCGTGGATCAGCCGCTCGAAAAAAATAAGGAAAAAGTTTCGGAGCCAGCGCTAACGGATTTTGTTCGCTTAGGAACGGTGACCACCACCATCGAGGGCGAAGAGCGCAAATACTCTTTAGTGAAGTGTGATCCGAAAACAGGGCGCTATCACCAGATTCGCCGACATTTGCGCACGGCTGGTCATCCCATTATCGGCGATCCTGAATATGGCAACGGCTGGGAGAATCGCGCTTTTGCTAAACTGGGCGTGCAGCGCACACTCTTAAGTGCGGTGGCTATCCATTTTCCCGACCGCGAACAAGAGCGCATGATTAAGGTCAACACCAAGCCTGATCCGGATTTTCAAAGAGTATTGCAGCTGCTGAATTTGCCAAAGGTATAAATTAATTAGGCGCGGATGGCGTGGTCGGTGCGGGGGCGGCGGATAGGAATTTCGACGGCTTTAGTTCTGTTCGATTATCGCCCAATTTGGATTGCTGCAAAAGCAGCGACAAAAGCGCGTGAATGGTGTCGAGATTCATCACATCGGTGGGTGGGAGTTTGCCAATATTTTGCTGGGTAAAATTTAAGGGGCAAACATCGCGGAAAAGTTTTTCGTCTTCCTTGAACTGTAAGGGAGCACCATGGGAGCGGCAAACAATGGGGCGAAAATCATAGATTCCGCAAGCTCCCGATTCCTGTAAAAAAGCACAACGCTCGCCGCGAAAAGAATTTTTCCGCTCGTTGCCGAGCAGAGCCGCCTTTTCTACTTCTGGTAACGCTTGGATTTTCAGACGCAGCCATTCAGCTTCCAGCGCATTAACAGTGATCTTTGGTTTGCAACAGGAATGGCAACCTTGCTGACAGTGAAAGGCGCTGGGGTGACGTTCTTGAATGCGGGAAAAGAGCGCGTCCACTTTCCCCAAAAGTTCTTCGTAGTGGGCGAATGGCGCGCTCAGATGTTTAGGCCTTCTACTTTTTCGTCCTTATGCACGAGATTGAAGAGGGGGATTTCCACTTCGAAAAATTCGCCATTATCGCGCATCATTTTGTAGCTGCCACGCATGCTGCCAAAGGGCGTGGAGAGAGGGCAAAAGCTATCGTAGGAAAATGATTCGCCCGAGTGCAAGCGAGGCTGGCGTCCAATGACTCCGGGACCTTTTACTTCTTCTACTCGACCGAGGGCATCAGTGATGATCCAGTGGCGATGCAGGAGTTGCACCGGCTCGGGATTTTCATTGGTGATCGTGATTTCATAACCAAACAAATATTGGTTCATCGCTGGCACTGTTTTTTCCGGAATGGGAAAAGCGGTTACCGAAATTTTCACACCATTCGTCGATTTTGATCTCATGCTGCTCTTTTCTAGTGATCTTCTTCCGTTTCGGCCTTGATCACATATGTTTTTCCGCAATATTCGCAACGAATCTCAGCTTGCTCTTCGGGATGAAAGGAACCTTCTCTTTTTTCCTGAGTTTCCAACAGGGTGAGGGCCCGCGCAGCCCGCTCTTCCGTGCATTTGCAAGCAAAGAGCACGCGTTGATTCATTACCACCTTAGGCTCTTCCTCGCCGGTAATCAAGCGCAGCATATCAAGAGTAATTTGATCCTCACGCAGGCTCCAGCGGGAGATATTTCCCAACGCCAGCATCTGCCGATTCCATCGCACGAGCGCGTCGTTCATTTTTTGTTCTGTCTTTTGCGGCAAAATATGGATGAGGTAGCCGAGGGCGTGGGTGACCTTAAATCCTTTTTTTTCATCGGCCGGATCCACCCAGTCAATTTGCACGGAAAAATTGATGCCGCAGGATTTTTGTTCGGACTGCTCTAAGTATTCGACCAAATCGAGACTCACATCTCCTTTGGCCGTGACCACAGAGGTGGTGGCAAAATTGTTGCGGGTGCGTCGCACTTGTAGCAAGCCATCGCCTAATCCTGTGGCATAATCCAAAACTTCGGCGCGAGGGTTGTGAATCGTGGCGCGGGATTCGCCATAGTTTTTTGCTTCAGCATAACAATGACCAAAGGGCCCATCCGTCATCCACTGCAAGGAAAGACTATCCTGGGATTCACCGTCGCTGAGCGCCTGCAAAAGCAAAGCGCCCATCATGGCTTGCCCTAAATGTTTGGTGGCCGGTGGCCAGGCATTGAGGCGTTCCAGTGATTCCTGCACGATATGAGTGGCATCCAATGCGTAAACCACCGCCTCTTTGTTTTCGCTGATTGTCTTGACTAAGGCATTGAAATTCATAGCTGAGATGCAATGAAGGTAGCAGGAATTTGCGGTTTTGGCACGGGTTTGGCGAACCAGGAGCGTACATCTTCGCCAATTCCCACGCCGTGCATATAATTATATAAGGCTTTGCGTAAACCCTCGCCGAGAAAGTCGTGATCGGTGGGGGTGGGGTCATGAAAAACTAGATCATTTTCGGAAAAAAATCCATGCCTTGAGCCTTGCGCCGGTGGGGCCAGCTCGATTCCGTATTTGTGCGGATTTTTGCCCACCGGACTATGCACGGTGGCGGCAAAGCGGTGCCAAAAAGCCGATTGCAGGCATTGTTCCTGAAAGAGCTGGCGTACTACCTCTAAACTATCTACGGTTTCTTGGGTGGTTTGGCTCGGGAAACCATACATCAAATAGGCATGCACAAAAATGCCCGCATCGTGAAACGCTTTGGTCACCTTGGCCACTTGCTCAACGGTAACGCCCTTTTCAATCAACGATAAAATTCGGGGTGAAGCGACTTCGAGGCCGCCGGTCACCGCCAAACATCCGGCCGCTTTCCTTTTCTTGGCAAGTTCTGGCGGAAAAGCTTTATCGAAACGAATATTGCCCCACCAACAAAAATTTGCGTCCCGCT
>CAYZLH010000356.1:0-1722 GCA_964478795.1 uncultured Bdellovibrionales bacterium
TGAAATCGGCTCCCTGCTAAAATATCGAGGGGAAGACGACGTTCGAATTCCTGAATGGAAGAAGTGGGAGACTTGGTTAAGAGGGCGTGGCTGGTGCCCCAAAGCCTTGCCGTTAACTCAGCAGTCCCAGGTGAATTCCGTTTTCTGGGTCAGCTTTCTGCGAACTGCTGGGTTTCTCATCTAGCCATGGCCTGTTGCAAGGCGGAACGATCTACGCTCACTTGTTCTAAAGAGCCGCCCGGAGGCAAATACGGATTCATGATGTTTGCAGAATCAGCGATGTGCCCCAAACCGATAAAATGGCCAATTTCGTGGGCTAAAAGTTTTTGCCGACTTGTGCGAGTTTGATCTCCGCGGCAATCGCCGCCACAAAGTTCGATTGAAGGGTTCAGCATGATTACGGCACCTGTATATCCAGCTGGCGTTTTTATGGCTACGGTTTGTCCGGCGGTAAAGGAATCAAGGGGCCACGGATTCAGAAAAAATACAACGTTGGCCAAGATACTGGTTACGGCATTGGCCGTACCAGTGAATGGGGCTCCACCAGTCCAAACGCCACGATAGTCGAAGAGTTGTCGGCCAGCATTTTGTTCCCAGAATGTTAAAGCAGCCTCGAAGTCTTCGGTGCTCTCTGGAGTGGACGTAATTTCGGCATCGGAATAGATGGGTACTGGAAACCCAGCCCAGCCACTCTTATTCTCCTGTTTTTTTTCAGCACAGGAAACTATTGCCATGAAAACTAGTACCCAAGGCCATCCGTGGCGCATAAGGAACCCCCTAAGGAGGGATTGCAGATACAATGCCAGCTTAGGGCGCGCTTTAACGCTAGGAAAAGCCGGATATCGGCCCCTGTTGGTCAAAGTGCGCCCTGTAATCTAAGGCTATTGTCAAAGATTTGACGTTCCTATATCGTTTGGGTATCTGACGAAAAGCGATACTTTATGAGGATACATAGCGTGAATACAGCTATCGAAAATGGGGTTATTGACTTACCGACTACGGAATTCGCGGTGGGTATCACGGCGGAATATCTGGGGTTATTGCAGAAATTCGAACAGCTATTGGCGCGTCACGGGATTCACAAGAAAGCTTTCAGTCAAAATGGCTTGGCTCGATTTCAGCGGCTCCCTCTGGATCAGCAACAGAACATCGCCGCGCAACTCAATAAGTATCTGCAAGTGAGTCTTGACGCCGAAGCTAGTGGAATCGACATTCGGTATGATTCGTTAGGAATGCTCAAATATTTGTGTTTTCGTCTACGTACGAAAATCCCTGAAGACTTTCTAACTACATTGGGCGCCGATGACATTATCGAAATCTATGATTACAGCGGGAACCAACTGTATCGAAATTTGCACTTTTTTGAAGTTTCCGATTATACGGTTGATGATTTTTTCGGTAACACTTGGGATTATCTGTACGAGCGTTCAAGCGTGATCACGAATAAAATATTTGCGCAAATTGCCCGCACTGAGCAAGAGCTAAAGTGTGTGCCTTTTGCTGTTCCAGTACATTATATGCGGGAGCGAGCTTCGGAGAATCGAAAGATTGTTCGAGTAAACTTAAAATATCTCGCTCCTCTGCAAAGAGATGGTACGGCCTACGCCTGGATTGCTTCATCGCAGGCAACCCAGGTGATTGACAAAAGTTCGATCGAGTCAGAAAGTCTAAAATTTCTCTAATTTATTAAGCGGCGACACTGATTTCTGAAGTTTTTAGAAC
>CAYZLH010000356.1:1732-3554 GCA_964478795.1 uncultured Bdellovibrionales bacterium
GCAAATCTATTCGCTTCTTCCATAAAGCATCAATCCAGTCTTGAATTTCTCGGTCTGGGCCAGATCTTACGTTTTCCCGAAATAGGGCCGATACGGCCACGGGAGTTCCGTGCATCGAATAGGCATCGGAGATCAACTGCCAGCCGAAATCTTTGACCATTTTGTCAACTCCGTTGTCTAATCGTACAGGACCTATCATCACGCGGTCTTCAGATTGGAGAAAAGATTTAACCGCGACTCCAAGTAGAATCGATCCAAATGAAATTCCTGTTTCTTTCTTTCGAAATTTCTGACTCACCGTCAGCATTTCATAAGTGCTAATAGAGGAATTTTTTTCTAAAGCCCAACGATCACAAATTTCGCGAATGTAGGGGCGATCAAAATAGCTAATTTCTCTTACAACATCGCTTTGGATGTTATTTTCAGAGTGAAATATGGTGCCGACAATATCTTTTCCTTTGCTAATAACGGCAACCAAATTTTGCCTATAAAAGATATTCGCATCGGCTTTACTGCCTGAGCCATTTTTTGCAAAAACATCATTCCAAAAGGATTTCCAGAATTGATATACTTCATTATGAAAGTGAACGTATTCGAAGTTGGTCGGGCACCTTCCTGGAAGAATATGCAGTTGATAGTCCATGATCGAATGCATTAGGCAATCTCCTTTTGCAAGACTTCCTCATGAGTTTGATTAAAGTTTTTTGCGAAAACCAAATTTACTGATCTTTTGCGATTCTCTAGGATCCAATGGTTTCCGGCTACCTTTCGATAGCTTTGCGAATTTAGTTGGCAAATCATAAAACGTGCTTCTTCAAGCCGATACCATGGCAATCTTGGAAATAGGTGATGTTCAATGTGCAGGTTGAAGTTGTTTAGGATGTGCCGAGAAAACCATCTGGGGTAAATGCAAGATCTTGCCAGCCGATCTTGTTGGTAGACGGGAATGCTATCATTACCTGAAATCATCGGCATTTGCAGATGGTGAGGAAGATTAATCACTTCGACTAAAAGCAGATAAACTAATAGGCCCGGGAAAATTTCTGGCCAAGGGATAAAGCAATAGAGGCTGATTGGGAGGGCGACGGAAAAGGCGTTTTTAAAGATTCCGGCCTTTGAATTTGTCTTAAGAACATATTGATAAGACTTCAACCAAAATACCAAATGCTGTGAGGTCGCCATTGCAGGGATCCAATGCTTCCAACAGAAATTAAGAAATCGCAACTTCCGTTGACCAAAATTTGGAAACTGCTTAATTAGTCCCATACTTGGGTCTCGATCAACATTCCCAGTCCATTTGTGGTGTTCTAAGTGTATTTTTTTCCATGGTTCGTAAGGGAGTAAACAAAATGCTCCCGCAATGATGCCGACAAAGTCATTTAGCCAACGATTAGAAATTGCGCTGGAGTGCACACACTCGTGCATCAAAGCAAAAGAACGGAATAAAAGTACCGGAATTAGGATGATTGAAATCAAGGCGAGAGAGCTATCCAATAAAAACGTTATTGCTATAAATAATATAATATCGACGAAAAGGTGTAGCACTAGATTTAAAGGATTTGGGTTAAAGTGTAATTGTCGGGAGATGGTGGAGTAGTAGTGTTTTTCCACTTGTTCCTCAGGTGTAGTTAGTTGGTGAATGATTATCGTAAAAGAGAGATATTTATTTAATAAATATACAAAAATAAGATAAAAAAAGTTTTGGTGATAGATATATGCGTATTGATTTATCTGTTAGCTAAGGGTTCGTAAAGCTAAGTACACGGAAGTGGAGTCTTCCCCCGATTCTGAAATTTGCAGAGAGTTCGCGCTGGGCGAAATG
>CAYZLH010000357.1:0-3553 GCA_964478795.1 uncultured Bdellovibrionales bacterium
GGGAAATACTCCCGCACGATCAGTGGCTCCAGCCGGAATTCTGGCGGCTCCGGATGGGTCGCCAATATTCATCGCGGTGGAACAGCTGCCAATGATTCCTTCACCTAAACGGGTATAGTTATTGCCAGCACGTTGAAATAACGGCATGCGTATACGGATAGAAAATAATCCGGTAAATGCTTTATAGGCAGTATTTGCCATGGTGCCGCAGGTGTCGGTGCTGACAAAGGAACTGATCGCCGAAATGGCTCCCGTGCCGCAATGAACGAAATCGATTTTGGCAAAGTTTGCCGAGTTGGCTCCGGTGTTTGCTGTATATTGGGAACCGGGAGCAAAGGCGCCCAGTGCACATTGACCGTCGGTGAGATTTAATGTGACGGACGAAGCCCCTCCAGTAAGTGCAATGGGAGTAGTGTGTCCTTGCACAGCACACTTGGCGTTTGCGGGAAATGGAAAACTCGCATTGTCATAGCCAAATGCGTAGAAAGAATATTGACCGTTTGGCAATACGATCTGCCGCCCTGTCATTTCCGCGTCCGTAGAAATTTTAAAATTGGTGATATAATTTTGGCTGTACGCATACACCAAGATTCCGCTAGCCATTACAGCAGCATTCGGCGAGTGGGGTGCGGAAAATGTTACGGTAGTGAACCCGCCATCTTCGATACGCTGAAATTTTCCGCAAGATGCGAGCAAGATAGCCAAAATGCAATAGAATGCGATTTTCACAGAAAAATCATATCGAATTTTCGTCAAAGCGAAACTGGATTTTGCAAAATTTGCCTAAATTATCTGGTCTCAATTTCTTATGGTGATAGCGAATTTCCGCCAGTTTCCCAAGGTTTAACGCTGGCAGTAATTTTCATCGCGAAAGTATTGATCGCACACAAAGTTACCATTGCGGCAGTCGTCCATATTGTTGGAGTAGTAGTGGCGACGAAAGCGGCAAAAGCGATCCGGACCTTCAGTCACCACGGCTTGGAATCTTCCCTTTAATACAGTTTGTGAGCCTTTGGTGTAACGATACTCAATATTGTTCACACCCATTTTTAAAAGCGGTCGCTGCAACAAGGTGTAGATCCATAAATTGAATCTCCCCTTGGAGAGTCCGGTGTTGGCATCGTATCGCTCAGATTTCTCCAAAACGGAGCCATCTTCCCGAGTGGCCTGCAGGTACACACGGTCTGCGGCTAAGCCCTTCGGTCCAGTCACCTTCGCCATTTCTGCCGGATCTAATAGATTCGACGAACAACGATACGCGGCATAACTTTGCTCAAAACCGTTTCGGCAACTCACGCTGACCTCTCCTTCCAGGTAAGTGGAAACAAAGGAATTGCCCGTCTGAAAGCCAACATGGGCTAAAGCAACGCTAGGTAGAGTTAGAAGTCCGCAAATGAATAAAAGTGTTTTCATAAAAAAATGCTGTCACGAGCCAGGTGCTTTCGCAAGCTCCTGTTAGCGGGATTTACGGGAAATTCCGAGAATTAGACTAGTCGCCCAGAAAAATAATCTCTGATATTCTTTTTCTGCCCAAACAATTCGGCGAAAACGTCGCCAACGTACAAGAGGGAATACTCCATGAGCGAAACAAAAATTGAGACGATGTCAAATACCCAACCATTTACCCCCATTGATCAACATCTTTTTCAGGCGCGCACTATTTTTGTGAGCGGCGAGGTGAATTCTGAATTGGCGGTGAAGGTGAATCGTCAGTTGTTGGCCATGGAACGTGCCGATCCGAAAGCGCCCATTGTTCTTTGGGTTGATTGTCCCGGAGGTGAGGTGTATTCCGGTTTTTCGATCTACGATACCGTGCGCTTTATTCAACCAAAGGTAATCACCGTAGTTTCGGGCTTAGCAGCCAGTATGGGATCAGTGATCGCACTATCCGCAGAAAAAGAAAATCGAGTTTGCTTTCCAAATGCAAAATTTTTGATTCACCAGCCGCTCACTGGGGGAGTGATTCGAGGGCAAGCCACTGATATCGCAATTCACGCGAAAGATATTGTGGCATTAAAGAATAAAATGCATCGTCTATATGCCGAGCGTTCTGGAACCACGTCGGTGGAAAAATTTACCGAACTAATGGAACGTGATCGCTGGGTAGAGCCGCAAGAAGCCATTGAACTAGGACTGATTTCCAAGGTCATTCAAAAACGGTCAGAACTCGACGGAATGCTGCGCTAGCCTAATAGATTTTGCGTTGTCTCCATTGCGCCCCTCTTTTCAAGGGGGCGGCAATGGGTGTAAGAACCAGTCATGGGAAAAAGCTGCTGCGAAAATAAAAGCTCCGAATTAACCATATTGCGGGAAAAACAAGGGCGCGTACTAAAAATCGTGTTGGCGATCAACGCCATTATGTTTTTGGTGGAGTTCGTTTCTGGCCTTCTTGCTCGTTCCTCAGCCTTAACGGCTGATTCTCTTGATATGTTAGGCGACGCCATTGTTTATGGCTTTAGTTTATATGTGCTGCACCGATCGGGTCAGTGGAAGGCTGCCGCTGCACTTTTGAAGGGCATTATTATTGTTGGGTTCGCCAGCTTCGTGCTGGTGGATACTACTTTAAAGGCATTGAGCGATTCCGTACCCGTGGCGCAAACCATGGGATTGATTGGTGGCTTGGCTCTCGTAGCGAACGCTAGTTGCTTACTGCTGTTGTGGCGCCATCGCAGCGATGATCTCAATATGCGTTCCACCTTCATTTGTTCGCGCAATGATATTATTTCCAATTGCGGAGTTTTGGCAGCGGCTTTGGGTGTGCAGCTGCTCTCCTCTAAATGGCCAGACCTAATCGTTGGTTATGCCATTGCGCTACTATTTTTCTCCTCGGCCTTGCCGATCTTGTTGGAGTCTGTTCGTGAATTGCGCTCTGAAAAGCAAAAATTTATTGGTTAGCTTTTCTGAAGTTGCAATTAGGGAATTACTAGTATCGCCGTAATGGTCGATGTTGAATCTAACGAACTTGTGGAAACGTAGTTTCCATTTTTATCAATCTCTACAATATAATCTCGTGGAGTTACGAATTCAGCTACGAGAAAATTTCCATTGGAGCGTACCGCCAGTGACTGGGGATTGGCAAAACGGGTTGAATCTGTAAACGTCCAAACAACTGAACTCAATGTGGCGTCTGAATAGACCCGTAAAGAATCACTAGCGCCATTGAACAGCGCTGCCACGCGGCCACTACTATCAAATACGCAGCCATTCACATCGTGGGCAGCGCCAAGCGAAGGCGCGGTGGTGGCCGAAGCCGTGCCGGTGTAGAGCGCCGCTCCGCCGGTATTATTATAAGTACGCACAAGATCGGAAGTGCCTGCTGAACACTGCACGAAATTATTCGAGGGGCCTGGTGAAATCATTGTAGTTGTGGCCTGTAGCGCTTGCGGCCAGCCTACGGTAAATCTCCGGGCAATACCGTTTTGATCTTCTTCAAATCGTTCCATTTGGTTAGCGATGGTAGCGGAGTCGCTGGCTAATACAGCTCCACCCGTTAGGCGGGCAATTCCGCGGATTGATGTGCCCGTAAAGGTAGTGGTATCTAGAATGTAATTTT
>CAYZLH010000358.1:0-3538 GCA_964478795.1 uncultured Bdellovibrionales bacterium
GAAAAATAGGCGTTTCTCTCGATGTCACAATGGGCATCGACTTGAAGTTTAGTGGTTGCTCCGAAGTTGGTGCCCAGACTCACTAGGAGGTTGCGCAACGAGTTGGCGTGATAGATCGAATTGTATTGTTGAAATTCAGGTGCCGACGGCGGATAGGATTGAGAATTAGAACTAGGCCTAGCCAAATAGGATGGAAACAAAGCATCAGATGTTAATTTGAATCGATCCGTCTCAAGTGTGCAGTTGCCAACCAAATTCTCCAATGATGCCACTAGCGTATCGTTAATAGACGGAGTTTGTGAATAGGTCAGAGCAGAGTTAGATGTTTTCGGGTTTTCCGGAAAAATTTGCACGTTCACCGCATTTGGCCCGTTACTACAACTTCCGGAGGTGTTCGTATTTGTACTGGTAGCCGTTCCAGTTCCCGTCGTCGTTGTGGTTTGAGTGCCAGTGCCGGTCGTCGTACCCGTACTTGTTGAAGTAGACGTTGTTTGCCCCCCCTGCTGTGCGCAGCTCGACAGAATCATAAAGCCTAATATTAGGAGTGAGCCCTGTCTCCATTGAGATACGGAAAAGATTGCTCGGGCGCCGCTAAGGCCTATTTGTGCATCTGGGGTGATATTTTTATTCATAAAAATTTCAAACACTTAGGTCGGGTACGAAAAAAAGTCCTTTGTTAAAACTCCCTATCGCCCGATCTTATTGTTGACTTAAATGAACGGGTAATTTAAAATTTATCTTAACAGTATGAAAAAATCAAAACTTTTTAGCAAAATACTGAATTTTACAGGACTTTCTGGGGCGGCGACCCTCGGATTCGTGGCTTGCGGGCCTGGGGCAGCCGATCTTTCGATCATGCCAACCGGTCAGTCGACCTATCAAGGCAGCGTCGCCAACAACAAAGTAGACGTACTCTGGGTTATCGATAACTCCGGATCGATGTACACGAAGCAAGAAAAGCTCGGCGCTGGCTTTAGCTCCTTCGTGCAAGTCTTCACCTCCAAGAGCTTTGACTTCCGTATGGCCGTTACATCCTCAGATACGCGCGCCACACCTGCAGGACAAGCAGGCGAATTTCAGTCTCTACCTTATCCATATCAACACCCGACGGATGCCAGCCGCTCGAATCCAGCCAACTACGTAGGCGCCAATGGTCCGTCAATAAAAGTAATTACTAACTCCACCACCAACTTAGCCGATCACTTTATCAGCAACGTACGAGTGGGCGATACCGGCGATGCCAACGCCAAGATATTAGATGCCATTACACTTGCACTGAACTCCACAAATTTAGCGGGCGCAAATACTGGCTTTCTACGATCGGATGCCCACCTGGCAGTAATCATGGTGAGCGATGCCGATGATGGCGATATAAATTTCGGACTTGGCTCTACCGCATCGATTACGGACGTTCAAAATACTCTACAAACACTCAAGCCTGATAAGTTCGATGTCATCACGAGAAAATACAAAAAGAATTTTACGGTTTCAGCAGTAGTAGTCAATAACCCCGCCGACACCAACTGCGTTGTTCCCTTTGAAGAGGGCGTGGAATTTAAGCAATTGGCCAACGCCACTAACGGCAGCATTGCCAACATTTGCGACAACAACTTTAGCACTGGACTAAACCAGATCAGCCAGCGCATCGCCGAGGCGATTACGGAAATTCCGTTGGCCCAGGTTCCAAATGTTTCCACGATTCGAATTTTGTTCAACGGCGTAGATGTGCCTAAAGACGCCACCAACGGCTGGACCTATGAATCTAGTGGCAACAAGGTGGTTTTCCACGGCAACTACATTCCCGCCGACAACACTAATATTTCTGTTCTGTACACACCCAACGACATCATCAGGTAAAGGAGAAATGTCATGTTATCACACCTAATCCCCATCATCCTCGTCGGAGCCGTCACTCTGGCAATCATCATCGAGCGAGTTTACGCTCTGTACTGGAGATTTCCGATCGACAATCACGGATTTCTTAACGAAGTGAAACAAAAAATTCTGTCTAATGACGTGGCTGGAGCTTTGCAATACTGCTCCAGTCAAGGAGGAGCACTTGCTCCAAAAGTTGTGAGAGCAGGCCTATTACGTGCCTCTCGCGACAACCGTCAAATTCAAGCTGCAATTGAAATTGTGGTGCATGAATCGGTGGGAAGTATCCGTAAGCGAGTTGCCTACCTAGCCATGCTAGCAAACGTTGCTACCCTACTCGGATTGTTAGGTACAATCATGGGACTCATCAAAGCATTCGGTGCTGTAGCTAACGTAGATGCTGCAACAAAGTCTGTAATGTTGGCCGATGGTATTTCTGTATCCATGAACGCCACCGCTTCTGGTTTGGCTGTAGCAATTCCGGCGATGATTGCTTTCAGCGTATTGCAAGCGAAAGCCAACCGTATGACTGAAGACGTGGAAGGAGCCGCCATGATTACGTTGGATCTATTGGCTGCTCGCCTCTATCGAGACGAATGGGACGATTTGGGTAATCCAAAAAATAAACCCAATATTCCTGTAATGAGCTCTGACGCAAAAGCAACGAAAGTTGCCTAACTTGGAAAAGACGACCCCGAGGACTTTATGAAACGGTTTTCTGGACATAACGAACACCTAGACACGGAACTAAACATCGTACCGATTATCGACTGCTTTGTGATGTTGATTTGTTTCCTCCTCTTTACGGCTGCCTTTACCCAGCTTGTATTTTTGGAAGCGAAACTTACCAGCAACACGGCGGCCGCGGCGACGAAAAGTCGTTCCGAGCTAGACCAGTTTCGTTTGGTCATTACCTTTGAAGACTCGGGGCTTCGTCTAAAAACAACGGGCTCTTCGGCACCTAAAATTGAAGAGCTCTTAGCTAAACAAAATGGTGAGTACGACTTCAAAACCCTCCACAACAAACTCATTCATTTGAAAATTCAGAATCCACAACGCTTTTCAGCAGACATTGAATTCAAAACCAAACAGCAAAGCGCGATTGACTATGAGAAGATTCTGTTGGCGATCGATTCCGTGCGTCACTTGAGCGATGAAGAGTTCGGCAATCTTCGCGTGGCCCAGAAGAAAATGAAAAATTTAGAACTAAACGACACGGAAAAAGAAAAAATTATTGCCCCGGAGTTAGAACAGTTGGCTTCGGCTTTAGCCAGCAATGAAATCACCCAAAATACAGATTCTAAATTACTCTTCCCCGACGTAGCACTCGTGGGACTGGACTAGGAACTATTATGGAAAACACCTTCAAACGCCGGCATCACCAAGAATCAAACTTTGAGCTGCAAATCACAGCGCTCATTGATACTTTGGTAATTATTTTGATCTTCTTACTGAAGAGTATCGCGACCGACACCTTGGAGTTTGAACAAGGCAAAGGGATCACACTGCCGATGGTAGTAAACGGATTAACATCCGCCAGCGGAAATCGAATGGAAATATCGGCGGCTGGGGTTGCCTGGAATGGTCAAGTTTATATTGAAACAACTGACTTCGACACGAAAAAACCCACTAATGGCGCCGACGGCTGGAAGGCACTAAATGC
>CAYZLH010000359.1:0-3505 GCA_964478795.1 uncultured Bdellovibrionales bacterium
CGATGAAGGCTGCACTTTTCGTTCTACTTTTGACTGTTTTGGGAGCCCCGCTGGCTCAGGCAAACTATAGCGTTGTCTATAAATGCTTTGGTTCGTCTCCCAAATTTCCAAGTGCGCATATTGAACTATTGATCGACGAACGGGGTAAGCTAGCGAGCAATTATGCACTTGGTGCCGATCTACCGTATTTTCCCACCTGGACCAATGCAGGCGAAGTAACAAACCCTCCAGCGATATTTTTTGATTTAATGAATCGCTTGAACGCCTACCGCAACACCGGCATCGATCCTAACCAGGTGAAGCTTTTTCAAAATATTTTCATCGACGGCAATAATAGATTCGAAGTTAATCTTTGGAAATTGATGGACGCTGACGGGCGAGTCATCGGTTGGGTGGGTTACGCTTACCGCGAGCTCATTGGCTGTTATTGATTTTTTCACAGAGATTTGCTGTGGTCGGCAATCGCCGATACATTGCTGTACATTCAAAAAAAGTGTGCGCTGTCACCCGTTAGCCAACACAGGCTTCACTTATTAAAGTTGTTAGAGCGTATCCTGTCCAGTAACCGCATCTTTGCAGGCGCTCGAACAGCAGGCTTTTTCTCCCAAAAACTTGGTAAATTTCAATCTGTCCCGAGTAGTTTTTGAGCAATGCTGATTGGAGCCCCACGAACTTCCCTTTCCCCAAGGAGCGAATCCGCCCAGATATCCCTCGACCCGATATAAAGTGAGCGCACATTTCGCGTTATCCAAGATCACTTCTTCATCAAAGTAGAGTCCATTTACTTTTAATTCAGCACCGCTTTCATCGCGGGCAATTGCTTTGCTAGGGTAACAAATTCCATCCTCTTTGAGCTTTTGCTTGGAGCCATTAATGTAGGAATATGTCCCCTTTTTCTGAGTATGCCCTGGGTGAATTCCCCAAGGGCCACGTCCACCCATTCCTATATTATTTTGTCCGAATAAAGATTCACTATTAGAAATACACAAAAAATGCTGTAGCAGGTCGTCTTTAGAACGCACATCAATTGAGTTGAAGTTTTCTTTTCGCACATTCAGATCGCATACTCCCGCCTCATGGAGGGCGTCCGCCAATACTTCTAAATGTTTTATGACCGGATCGTCGCTGGAAAGCGCATTAAATTCTTTGTGGCGGTAATAGGAACGATATTCCTCGTCAATGGCCGGACACCCCATCTTTTCCGCTGCGGCCACCGCACCTTCGGCAAAAACTTCCCAAATGTTTCCATTAGATCGTTGCAAAAATTCTTCCGCAGTAACAATATCTACGCCCTTGCTTTTTAGATGTTCGGAAAATCTAGCCGCAAATATGGGCTCTACAGGATACTTCGCAAAGGTGCCGTCCCCATCATTCCGACAATAGAAAACCGATAGCTCGTTGGTATCATCTTCGAAACAATACAAAGGAGACGCTGCCTGAGAATTACCTGAAATAAAACCCACGATCAGAACTGCGGCAAACAGAAAACGCTGCATTGAAAACATCAATTAACACCCTAGAAAAAATGTATGCTTACCACCGTGTATCGGTATCATTTCGTCGATTCTTAACTGTTTCTGACTGGAGACGGTCTCAGTTCCTACTTTTCAGCCAGCCAGAGACAACATAAGATGGCTTGATGCAATTGTACTTATACTTTCCACTGGGATTCATCGTTGGAATTATTGGCACAGTAATTGGCGCCGGTGGGGGATTTCTGCTTTCCCCATTTTTCTTATTTTTCTTTCCCCAGGCTTCCGCAACATGGATTACGGCAGTAAGTTTGGCCGCCGTATCCGCGAATTCGATCTCGGGATCGATCGGCTATATTTATCGCAGAACGGTCCATTGGCCATCTGTTGGTTTGTTTACAATATTTTCTCTTCCTGGAGTTTTTTTAGGCGTTTTCCTCACGAGAGTCTTGAATCGTTCAACGTACAACGGAATATTTGGGGCTTTCCTAATTTTGCTCGCGATCTATTTATTTGTGCGCACTCGCCGAAATTCCCCGGAGCATTTATCAAAAAAAATTCCTTGGGATAAAAGAACGAAATCGATTGGTGCCGGATTTAGCATTTTCGTAGGAATTCTCTCCAGCTTATTGGGGATTGGAGGTGGAATTGTTCACGTGCCACTTTTGTCGGAATTTCTTCGGTATCCAATTCATCTAGCAACCGGGACTTCGCACACTATTTTGGCGTTCACCAGCACCGTGGCGGTAATCGATCACTGGATAAATAATGACTACCAACCGGAGCCAGGCTTTCTTCCTTATCTCTGCATTGGATTAATATTGGGTGCTCAGGCTGGAGCCGCAATCGCCCCTAGAGTTTCGGGCGAAGTAATTCGCAAAATCCTCAGTTTCGCCTTGATCTTCGTGGGCCTAAGATTGTTTTTTACGGCGATTCTTTAGGAAAAAACTCTTCACAGCGAAAATCAAACGAGGAACCACTGGGGATACTTTCATTGTTGAGAGACATATCTTGCGAAATCTGCAATACAGCTCCCCACCAACTTCCGAAGTAAGCTAGCGAAAGGTTAGCTAAATCGCCATTCTCGTTTTTCCAACTGGCCGAAGCCGATGATGAGTCGTGAGAATAATATGCTCGAGTAATGGGTGCCAGTTTCGATAAATCAGTCGCCGGTCCAGCCATGCCCGCAAATTCTGCCCAAACGTCTTGAGTTTCGTAGAAGCGTACCTTTAGAAATTTTTCGTCCCCTTGAATTTTTGGTGGATTCAGAGGACGGCAACGAAATTCAATTAACGCAATTTCGGCCCGCGCCTGGATCGGGGCCAGGCTGAAGATTTGAAGAATCGTAAGCAGCAAAAGCATAGGGGGCTCCGTATTTGAGTTTCACTCGCCCGCAATCTCGCGGAAATGCCACGCAATGTCAATTGCAAACTTTATAAAGAATCGCCTGCGAACAACCGGCCAGGTTGCAGTCCCCCTCAGCTTTCTTTGCTCGATCCGCTTTTTCGATCGACTCTAGCGTTTCACCACTTTTTTTATCCACGCATTTATTCATTGGTTTCTGAATGGTTTCAGGGCAACAGCCACATCCACAGGCCAAATAAGAATTTTCCTGCTTTTTCCCCGTAGCCCCCAGCAAAACAAGGGCAAAAACTAACGTCATCAAGGCCGTTCGCATCATCACCTCGCCAAAAACACCAATACGAAACCAATCACTAAGTCAGCGCAAAAATGACAAACAAAAGGCAGAAATAGTCCACCAGTTCGCCACCGTAGATAACCTAATCCGAGCCCATAGAAAAATGTCAGCAAGAAACCCAGAGTTCCGTTGGGAAAACCATTGGCCACATGAGCCGAGGCAAACAAAAATGCGGAAATTAGAATTGGGATGTACCAGGCTTCCGTAAAAATCGAATTTAGGCCCCCGAGGACAATTCCTCGATAAGTGATCTCTTCTACCGTAGAAATCACCAACGCGAAGACCGGGACGAATAGATACAAATACAATTTCGGAATATCGTGCAAATCTCGCA
>CAYZLH010000360.1:0-3496 GCA_964478795.1 uncultured Bdellovibrionales bacterium
AAAGTGAAGCCATCATAAATCCCAAAAATTGAGCAATTTTCCACCCACAGATGAGAACGTAAAATTCTCAAGATACTTTTTAACAGAATCTCCAGGGGCATCGAATCTTTCTCGGAGAGATCTAAAAGGTGATCGATATCTTTCGTGAGGAGATTTTTTCGCTCCAGCTCTAATTGAATCGTTCGGTATTCCCAAGATAGAAGAATTTGTGTCTCGACCAATTCGCGTAAGACCTCAAAGTTTTGACCATGGTATTTTAGTTTCGCAATAGTTCGATCGTAAAAGCGAATCTCAACTTCTTGGGTTAGCTTTGGGCCATTTAAATACTCCGAAAGACTGTTTCCGGCTAGATCGATTAGTTGATGGGGGATGCGAGTCAGGGCCCCTAATACCTTTTGGTGAAATAGGTCGGCAGGGTCAACAAAATCGGAAAGTATATTTTTCAAACAATCTCCAATTGAGTTTCACAACACTCAAAAAATTTTAGTAATAGGTTTGAATCAAAATGACCCCGATCCTTCTGAAGCTTTTGTTTTGTACGGTCATATCTTGATTTCCGGGTTCCACCCTCACGAAGGCGAATATGATCGAATTGATTGGCGATCGAGAATAGCTTGGTTGCTATCTTTAGATCGTTGCCCGACATTCCCTTGGGATAACCCGTCCCATCACAAAACTCGTCTTGAGCCTGAATCAATTGAATTATTTCCTTTGGGAATGGTCGCTTTTCATTTTCAATTTTTTTCAAAGTGACCTCAGATGTTATCGATTTTTGCAGATTTGCCGGGTCGCCTTCGAGTTCATGAATTAGGGTAGAGATGGCCAGATTTTTATTTTCTTCGTCAGTAAGTAGCGCGAGGAAATGAGACATATATAGCGATAACAACGCCACTCGACCATTGTGATATAGCAATGTTGGCGGCTCGTGGAACTGTTGAAAGTACCAATCTAAGAGTGACGAATTGGCGGCTTCTTGAATGGACGCAAAAGCCTTTTCCAAAGATCCGACAATTTTTTTATCCTCATTGTTTTTGGCGGAAAATGTTTTCCGGAGGTAGCTCAGAAGCTCTGGTTTTTTATTATTTGCCGCCGGAGTTGGGGTTTTGGCTTCGTTAGAATGTTGATCGGTTTCTAAGTGCCGTTGCTGTTGCCAAGCGCTCCAAGCGGGTAAGTCGCCTTTATTTATGTATATGATTTTCAGTTTTGCTTGGGTAATTTTCTCAAGAAAGGCAAAGGTTACCGGGCTATTTGCCGCTATCCCTTGGATATATTTTCCCCGGAAGTAGAGGTGCAGATTGCACGGAGCGGCCTCTTCGGGCAACAGCCAAACTGTATTTTGTGGAATCATTTCCATTAGATATCCTTCATTTAAGATTACGGTTGGGGACCGGGTTTTTCCATGGAAAAGCCAAAAGATTCAGCTAGGATATGGCATGGATCGAATTCAGTATTATCAAGGCCACTTAAACCGTGTAAGCCGGAGTTTTTCGTTTTGTATTGCAAAATTGGAAGGCGATTTGCGTGAGTGGGTCAGCATTTCTTATCTACTCTGCCGAATACTCGATACCGTGGAAGATTCTACTTTTAGTAATTCGTCGGCCCAAGAACGCGCGTTTCAAGACTTTGCTGGATTCCTAGCGGAGCAGCCGTCGACTGGCCAGATCGAATCGTGGGCTCAGTCGTTTCCGAAAAATATTGATTCCGGAGAGTTGGCATTGATTGAAGATTCTTGGCAGTGTTTTGCTTTTTTTCATCAACTCCCAACGAATGTGCGTGAAAAAATTCGTCGTCCGGTGATGAACATGTATCGGGGTATGCGGCACTTTTCGAATAAAAAGGATATCAATGGCCATTTACGACTAAGTTCGTTGGCCGAAGTAAATCAGTATTGCTTTTTTGTAGCGGGACTTGTGGGCGAACTACTGACAGATTTAGTTAATGTGAAGTGGCCGTTGGGTGAAAAGAAGATTTGTTTACGCGATGCCCATCATTTTGGTCTTTTTCTTCAGAAAATTAATCTATTGAAAGATCAGAAAAAGGATGAAGAAGAGGGGAGATTCTTCATCCATTCGCGGCAAGAGGTGCTGCAGAGTATGTTGCATGATGCGGAAGGGGCAATTCGCTATCTTCAATCCTTGCCGCTGGCAGAAAAGGGTTATCGAACTTTTTGTGCGTGGTCGCTTTTTTTGGGTTTGGGTTCTCTTCCTTGGATCGAAAAGAGTAGCCTAATGGGCAAGTTGATGAAAATTCCCCGCTTAGCAACGGAACTTCTCTTAAAGCGAGTCGAATCAGTTATCGACGATAACCAGGCATTAGTTGGAATGTTTCGTGAAATGTTACCCTCAAAACGAGCGCAATTCGTTTTGGATAATTCGGGAGATAACTCTTGGATGTTACCCATTTATGAAGGGGGACTCAAGCGGGAAGACTTTCGCGCGCTTGGGCTCTGTTCTAGTTAAGATCTTTCTGCATAATTACATTCGTAGTGCGAAAGTTTAGCGATTCGTAGAGCGACCTAGCGGTTTTATTATGACCGAAAACATGCAAGCCAAGCTTACTGTGGCCCTTGGCCTTGACGTCGACTTCAGCGGCCAACATCGTTGCCCGGCCAAAACCTTTGCCCTGTTGCTGCTCATCGATCGCAATGTCATAAATCCAAGGCAAAAGATTGGTGCCTTGTTTTTGTAAACCCCACCATAGAATTCCCACTCGACTCGAGTTTTCGGAATCACATGCTAAATATAAGTGTTGATCTTTGGTTAGTACTCCCTCGGGCAAAAGAGATTGAAAGGATTTTTCGGATAACGCCATCGCATCTTCGGGTGTGTAACCTTCTTTCTCTCGATCCTTGGCGTAGTTTATCTTAGAGATCTCGCGCCAAGCCATAAAGTCTACTTCCGTCATCGGCTTCAAAATCACATTCTTCAAGGCTTCTCCTTTTTAATTTCGTATACGGGTGTTACCGAGAGAAGAATGTTTCTAAACTCTGATCTACTAAAGTGCAACTCCGATTTTCGACTGCTTTTTTAGGTCAGTTAGTTTCCTTCTTCGGCAGCATGATCAGCTATGTGACAGTTCCCTTTCAGGTTTATGATCTATCGAAAAGTTCATTGATGGTCTCGGGACCCATGCTCGGAAACATGCGCTCTGGGTGGATGGCTGGCCTAATGGGCGTGCTGATGGCAGTGGGAATTGGCGGGGCACTTTGTGTGCTCGGAGTGGGCGCTTGCGGTTTTGCTTTGCCACGGTTTTGGCACTATCGGAGTGGAAAGAAAAGGGATGAGTGAAGTCCACTCATCCCTATTAATTTCAAAAAAGAGATCTATTCTTCTGCTGAATCGTCAGTAGCCGGTTCGGCCCGTTTTTCAGCTCTCTCTTGCTTTTTCCCCTTGCGAGTCTGTTCGGCAAGAATCTTAAATGCATCATCTAAGCTTCTTTCCGCAGGGCGAGTAACGATAAAGTTCCCGTTAGGGCCATGGTAGCCCTCGGCGCGATA
>CAYZLH010000361.1:0-3495 GCA_964478795.1 uncultured Bdellovibrionales bacterium
TCCCGCATTAACAGCTTCACAGACTGTCAGTGCTGTTAAACAAGAAAAAAGAGAGTTGGTGAAACAGAACAAAGTTGTATTGTACAAGTTAAATTACCTTGAGAAGTTATTTCCATGGATAAGCGAGATTATCGCAGAAACTGAAGACGAAGAGATACCTGTGCGCATTGACGAAGACGACGATTCGAGTGAAAAAGATACCGAAGATAGAGTTAGGGATTATCTAACACCCGAAGAGGTAAATTGTCTATCTAAATGCAACTGCTGTCCAAGAGTTAAAGAAAAAAGGTCCCGGTGTTGTCGCAGTGATCCTCATCCTAAACCTACCAATACTTCAAGGGTTTATCGATATTCTGGCTTAACCGATTTATAAGCACCTTGAGAAAGCAAAAAGGAGCCTTAAAAGCCCCGTTTTTGCCATTTGTTTGCCCCTGTGGCGAGCTTTTCTAGAGGACACGAGGAAAAACATCACAGGATAACTTAATCAAGAAAATATCCTCAAATAATCAAATTTATGATAAAATTAAGGTACAATTCAAGTAGAGACCTAACCCTCCGCGAATTTTTCTCGGTGGCATGGTCTGAAGGCCGATCAAGCATAAAAAACCCGTCATGGGGTTTGCTTGATCGGCCGTATAGGGAAACTTATACGTCTCGCGAAAGCGGGAGACCCGTGGCGGGTTTTTTGTATGGGAGATTTATTCTTCGCGCCCCCGGTCATTTGTCGTTTGTCTTTCCCTTTTACTTTTTCAGACAACTTAGTCTGCAGTGTTTGGGAATGACAATGCTGGAGGATTCCATTATACGAAGTAAAGTTTTTCTCATTAACTTTGTTAAACATCCTTCGCTTTATCTTGGTTCGCAAAACTCTATGATGAGGAAAACAAACATATCCAAGATAATCAATGCCACCAGTATATGTTTTGAGGACTATTTTCTTTGGATGCACATTAAGGCGCAATCGCTCTTGCAAAAAGATTTTGATTTTTTCAAGACAGTCGATAAGCAGTTCTTTGTCTGGATGAATAAGAATAAAATCATCGGCGTATCGAATATAGCCGGTGATTTTCAATTCATGTTTGACGAATTGATCAAGCTTGTCCAGGTAAACATTGGAAAACAGCTGGGAAGTCAGGTTGCCCAAAGGCAAGCCGGGAGAGAAACTCTCAATTATATCTCGGAAAAGTGTCATAAGCCTCTGGTCGGGTGTTCTTTTCTCAAGAATATCCAGGAGGATATTGTGATCAACGGAGTCGAAAAACTTTCTGACATCGAGTTTCAAAACCCAGAGTGTCCGAGTGTGGTTTCGAGACAGTTTGAGTCCGAGACTTTGCAATCGTTTGACTGCTCCATGAACGCCTTTGTTTTTTCTCGACGACCAAGAGTCAAAAACAAAGATTTTATTCCATTCCGGCTCAATGATCCTGTGGACGGCATGATGGAGCAACCGGTCGCGAACCGACGCCTTATGGATATGGCGACGTTTCGGATCGCTGAGAAAAAACGAGATATAGCCGCTATGCTTGTAGTCTCCGTTTTTCAAATCCTCATGCAATTTAAAAACGTGATCTTCGAGATTTATCTCGAATTCGGCCACATCTTTTTTGTTGGCTTTCTCTTTTTTGAATTCCGTCCAAGCGTCGAACAGGTTCTCCAAAGAAATGATTTTATCGAACATAAATATGGATAATAATACTACAAATAACGTACAATTGGCTCACCAGACTCCGCTGTTTCAGGCAGTTTATAAATTATATGTCGCTTGGCATGTGCGGTGCGAGACGATTCCCAAGAAAGACAGATTCACGATCGGGCAAAAAACCGAAAGTCTTTTGCTGGACGTACTGACTCTGATTGTCACCGCATATCACACCAAGGAACCCCAGCACAAAAGAGAAATCTTGGACAAGGCTAATATTTCGTTGGAATGTGTTAAGATCACGATCCGATTAGCGAAAGACGTGAAAGCTCTTGAACAACGCTGGTATGTGGAGTACGAAAGTCGTCTGCAGGAAATCGGCAAACAGCTCGGAGGCTGGATGAGGCAAACGCAAAACTCGCCCTTTAAGTAGGCGAGCTTTGCAACACTTCGGGAAAGAGAAACGCCGAGATTGCCATCGCGATTGTCGGGATTCCAACCGTTGCCGTTCACGCCCTTCGCGTCGAAATTGCCGAGATTCACGAGATTGCCGTCAGGGTTCCGAGACGTTTCCTTTACGCTTTTCCATCCGTGGCAACAGCCCTTCATGCTAATGGGACATGACAAGCTTGTATAAATATGTGCGCACTCCGTATGATCGATTTACCTGCGCGAGAAAAGCGTAAGCAGTGTAATTAATTGGCGAACATGATCCGTAAACCATGCTTCATTAGCCATATTTATTATATCACATCTGATTATTTTCCAAAAAAATTCGCTTCGCGAAAATCGACTCCCTTTAGGGAGTCGATTTAAAACATCAAAGGATCAAATAACAAAAACCAAAGTTACAATCTGCGGGAAAGAGAAACGCCGAGATCGCCATCGCGACGGCCGGGACTCCAACCGAAGCCGTACACGCCCCACGCGCCGAAAGCGCCGAGACTCACGAGAGAGCCGTCAGGGAACCGAGACGCTGACCAATTATATGTATCTGCGAGCAAACGTTTATTGTGTTTGTCATAGTACATAGCAACATCGTAAATAGTCTCCGGAGTTGTCTGCCGGGTTAATTGCGTAATCTTGAGCTCTACAAGTTGTTTAGCTGCCTCCTGCCAATCCTCGCCTATAAGTTTAGCCAGATTCTTTTTCTTGGATTCGAATTCAGTAATCGCTTTGGTGTATTCTTCCGGAACATCCATCCCTTTAAAAGCTTTATTTCGAAGGGTATCTATAATAACTTCAGTTTGTTCAAGATAATTTTTGCTTAGGCTTTCAGATAGTACTTCCCTTGATACCAATGCCCAACCAAGACGAGGGGCTTCCTTTGAAAAGAATTCTTCTCCAATCCAATTCTTCCAACCATCCGGTGTACTTAGAATGCCACCCTTTCCTTCTTTTTCCCATTTTTTCAACAAAATCTCATTCATGGCTTCCATAGACATCGGTTTGCCGTCAGCGGTCTCGTTTACTCGTAATACGAGCATCTGACCCATTTTTTCTGCACGTTCAAGTTCTTCCACTGAAAATGGAACTCCAGGAACTTCCTTAAGACGGACACCGAAAGTTTTCTCAACTTCTTGAGGGCCGAATACGTTTTCCTTGCCAAGTTTTTCAATCGCCACTTCGAGTTGTTCGGCAACCGGTCCCTCAATTTTTGTTTCCGGTGTTGCCACTCGCTTTGCCACTTCGGGGGTTCCAGCTTTCTCTTCTCGTTCCAATCCCTTGCGTTTAGATTCTGCGGTCTTTGGTTTATATTCCACCAATCTTATCAACTCGCCCAGCTTTTTCCTGTCCCCGTCGCTCTCAAGCTTATTAGCGTAATAATATCTTAATGCTTGTTGAAAGGTTTCGTT
>CAYZLH010000362.1:0-3472 GCA_964478795.1 uncultured Bdellovibrionales bacterium
GTCGTTAAAGCCAAAGATCTTGAATCGATTCAAAATTTATTGGCGAAAGAGTTTCCCAATATTTCTGTGATCGACGTGAAGGCCACCGTCGCTCGCGGATTAGACCTTTTAGACAAGATGCGCTGGTGTTTAAATTTAATGAGTTTGATCGCCCTATTCGCGGGAGCTGTAGTGCTATTTTCAATTGCGAACCGGCAGGCCGAAGTACGGGTTTGGGAAGGAAATTTGCTAAAAGTGCTGGGCGCCGCGAAGTCGGAAGTTCGCAAACAATTTTGCTGGGAGTTTCTATTCTTGAGTGCCACTGCAGGCACCTTTGGTGCTCTTTTAAGTGTTGCGATCTCCTTTGTTAGCTCAACTTACTTCTTCGAAGGGACCTTCCGTTGGTCGCCTATTCCTTTAGCATTATCTATTGTGGGCACGGCCTTATTAGGGATGACTGTCGCGATCCTTGGCGGCAGTGCCGGATGGCGACGTAACCCCGCGGAAATTCTAAATGATTCGGGGATCACTTAGGCCCTTCCCCCCCCACTTCGATTCTGTTATAAATGGGCATGTTTGGCAGCGAAGAACAACGACTCATTCAGGTTTTAGACGATACTCACGATTGGCCGAGTATCTATTCCTTTAAATTTATAGTGCCGAGCCACAAGGCCAAAGAATTAGAAAATCTAGTCCGCGAAGCCGCTCAAGTAGAAACTCGTCCTTCAAGTTCCGGTAAATTTTTGGCCTATACCTTTCATTGCCCGATGGGGTCTGGACGGGAAGTTTTGGAAGTATATTCCCGCGTGAAGAGTATCGAGGGCCTTCTTTCACTTTAAATTTCAAGGACAAGGGCTATGTGGAGACGGATCACAACTTAGCTTGGCTTGCCTTTTGATTTCTAGAGTGCAATGATTATTTCAATGACTAGAGAAATGAAATCAATTCCAGATTCGTTTTGTGTCGCCCCGTGGATTTCTCTACACGTCGATAGCCAATCGAAAAGAAGACTATGCTGTGCTACCTCGGTCATTGCTCCGCAGGAATTTCAACATCTTAGTGCTGAAGAATTTGCGCAGTCTAGCTATCTAAAATCGATTCGCGAAAAAATGTTACAAGGGAAATTTCCTAAAGAATGCAATGTTTGTCAAACGTTCACTCCTAAGTCATTAAGCTATCAACAATCGCTCAATCAAATATTTGCTGACGAAATTCTTCAAATTCTCCAGTACTCACAAACAAGCTTCTACGACTATCTATTTTTCGACTACCGTGAGGCAACTTGCAATTTGAAATGTAAAACTTGCGGACCAGAATCCAGTAGCTCTTGGTCTACCTTTATTAAAAAATCTGATCTATTTCGACGCCTTTACTTAAAAAGCGAACAGGAGCCGACGAACAATTCTTTTGAACCTTCTGTTTATGCTGAATTTCTTCCTCTCGTTGGAAAATCTAAAAATCTCCGCCGACTCTATTTTGCGGGAGGCGAACCACTCCTAGCGAAAGAGCACCTGCGAGTCTTAGAATACCTAGTTACTTCTGGAAGGTCCAAAAAGATAAGTCTTTTATATAACAGTAACTTAATGCACCCGCTTTCTACTTTAGAAAAGATGGCTGCACTTTGGGAAAACTTTCATGAGGTTTTAATTCGAACATCAATTGACGGAGTTGGCGATGTCGGAGAATACATTCGTACAGGAGCAAAAAATGATGTCATCATCCGAAACGTTGAGTTTCTACTTCAATTAGGAAAAAAATTCCCGCTGAGAGTTGAGTGGGATATTACAGCCACTTCGCTACTATTTTCGCAGCTATTGCCCATGGCTGATTTCTTGCTTAATCATCCGTGTCCCTACAATATTCGAGAGATGCAATGGGGAGAGTGGAAGGCTAAATTTCTTAGACTGGAGTTTCTTACCATTGCCGAAAGAGAAAAGAGAGTTCGGGCGTTTGAGGAATTTTATCAACGCTTATCCGTCCCCCAGCAAAGTCATTTATTTCGATTTCGTCAGTTTTTAAATCAAACTCTAAAAATTCCAGAATTCAGTGAAGTGGATTATGAAGACGCTCGAGACCTTTTGTTTTTCCATGAATTAGAATTTGGCCCACCACCAAGCGGATCTATTCAGTTCCGAACCAAAGAACTTAAAGCTAGCCAGACCTCAAATGAAGAGGATGAAAATCCAAGCCCATTTCACGCCCCCTCTTAAGAAGGCAAAGAAACAGATACTCGTGCCTAATTGCGATACTCGATCGGGATAAAAAAGAGCCAATCTCTACGTGATATTGCTGATGGAAATTCCGGAAATTCCTGAATTTTATCAATTAATCGAAGAGCCGCCTGATCCAAAATTTCCTTTCCAGAGCTTTCGGCAATTCCAAAACTTAATATCTTTCCCATCGAGTTTAGGTGTAAACGCAAAGATACTCTTCCTGTTATTCGCATTCTTTTTGCAGCTTCAGGAAACTCCATTCTCTTTTCTAGTATCGCTCGTAGCCTTAAGGCGTATTGTTTTTCGACATCAATTAGGGGGTTGATCTTGGTCGAATCACCAGTTCTATCCGACACACTCGATTGAATCGCATTTGCAGGCACCGTTAGTTGCGAACGCATGGGCACTTTCACATCCTGATTTATTTGCAAATTATTCGCCAAGGTTTTTCCATTGCCAAAATTATCTTTACCAAAATTTTCTGAGCTAACCAGTATTTGTGTTGGCAGACTGAGCCCAACATCTATCACAATTGGATTCTCTGGCCGCGATGATAGAAGCAATATTGCCGACAAAACTGCCACATGAAGCGATACCGAGCAGAGAATGCTATATGAAAGTCTTCCGTCAGACAATTGAACCTCAGTCATTTTACAGCAAGCTGATATTGGCTGATCCACATAAAATCGCCAAATGAGTCCGAATGCAAGACTATTCTAGGTTAAGCGATCGAGAGAAGTCTCGCTAGAAGAACGAAACACTATACGGGAAGTGAGGTCGATATTGAGTCGCAGTTTAGAGAATGGTAAATGGATAAATTACCTCTTTGCAAAACTTTGCACGATAACAATAGCGAGCCGATAGTTCTGCAGCTACTCGTTCGTAACTACCATCAGATTGCCGTTTAAGCGAATCGTGACTCCCGATCGAATCGTAAACTCAATGCGTCGCCAAGCGCCACCACTGGCCCGCGGGTAAATGCGAAATTTTCCTTCAGAACTCGAAGCGAGGAAGGCGGACTGAGTTTCTCTTGTCACCGTATAATCACCGATCTGAACACGTTCACCTAAGTTTAGGGAGGCGTAAAATTTTGCATCAAAAAGCTGCGCTGGCAGACGATAGGGAATCCAATCTTCTTTGTAGCCAACAGAAGTATCCAACTTATATTTGAAGCGAATGTTTCCACCACCCATAAGAATGATTTTCACCTTTCCGCCCTTCACCGGACCATTGGACTCGATTTTATAGTTCCATACGGTGGCCGCTTCGGCAGTCAAAGT
>CAYZLH010000363.1:0-2892 GCA_964478795.1 uncultured Bdellovibrionales bacterium
GGGTCTCATCGAGACCTGACCTCCTCGCCCTCCCGCAACCCGCTCGGGATCTCCATTCTCATGATATGCGCGTACATATCGGTCGGCTCAAGCAGGGCGATGATCCCAATACGATCGGCTTTATTTCCTTAGGTCACAATTTAGTGAGAGGAGCCGCCGGTGCCGCTATTCTAAATCTCGAGGCGGCCCTCGACTATCTTGGCGGTGCACGATGAGCGCAATTCGAGTGGCAAAATTTGGCGGAACGAGTATGGGAAGCTTAGACGCCATGAAGCTGGCCGCCAATTTGGTGAAAGGCGATGCTAGCGTAAAATTTGTGGTCGTGAGTGCGACGAGTGGAACCACCAATCAACTCCTTCGGGCCTATGATTTTATGGTTAACGGTGGCGCAACCCAAGCCGAAGAAATGTTTTCGCTGATTGCACTTCGCCATCTGGAAATGGCGGAGAAATTGGGTGGGTTGGATTCCGTGGAACGGTTGCTTTTTGACTTGCGGCAGAAGTTGGCCGCAGTGACTTCGCCAGTGGAAGCCGAATTAGATGAAATTCTTTCCTTTGGCGAAAGAATCAGCGCCGAGATCTTTGCTCAGGTTCTGAATCAGGTTGGGCGAAGAGCGCAAACTCTTGATGCACGGGAAGTTTTGAAAACTGACTCACGATTTGGCAAGGCCGAGCCAAATTTGCCGGCCATACGAGGAAAATGTGAAACTCTGGTGCGCCCGCAACTGGACAATGGAATTACTTTGGTGACTCAAGGGTTCATCGGCTCAGATGCTGATGGCCGCACTACTACGCTTGGCAGAGGTGGGAGCGATTACTCGGCAGCTCTATTTTCTGAGGCCTTAGATAGCGAAAGCTGCTGGATTTGGACGGATGTGAACGGGATCTACTCCATGGATCCACGCTTAGTGCCTTCGGCCAGTGTGATCCCGGAAATTTCCTTTAGCGAAGCTGCGGAGCTGGCGAATTTTGGCGCGAAGGTCCTACACCCGGCCACACTATTACCGACGCTAAGAGCGGGAATTCGAGTTTTCGTGGGAAATACCTTTTCGCCAACCTCAGGCGGAACTTGGATTTATCCCGAACTTCCCGATCGTCCGTTGATGCGGGCCATTGCAGTTCGCGATCGCCAAACTCTGATCACCGTTAGCAGTATGTCGATGCTCAACTCCCATGGATTTTTGGCGAGTCTCTTTTCCATTTTGGCGAAACATAAAATCAGCGTGGATTTGGTTACGACTAGTGAAGTTAGCGTGGCCCTCACCATTGACGGGAATAGTACTGGGTCGGCTGGGAAGAGCATTTTAGAAAATGCAGTTTTGCTGGCCGAGCTAAAAGAAATTGCCGAGATTCAAGTTGAGGAAAATCTGAGTCTAGTGGCTTTGGTGGGGAATCGTTTGAGTTCAACCCCCGGAGTAGCGGCGCGGGCTTTTCAGGCCGTTGGTCTCGATAATGTGCGATTGATTTGTCACGGGGCGAGTCCGAACAATTTGTGTTTTTTAGTATCTGGGGCCCAGGCCAAAAGAGTAGCGGCACGCTTGCACGAGGCTTTTTTATGAAGATCGCTCTGCTGGGTAGAGGAAAAACTGGAGATGCATTTTTTCGGCTGGCGAATGAACGGCACGAAGTAGTTGCCTTTGACCGAACTCATCCGCTTACGCGTGAGGCCCTAACAACGGCCGAAGTGGTGGTTTCGTTCCTTCCAGCAGCAGCACTGGCCGACTATCTTCCACTTTTATTGGAATCGGAAAAACCGGTGATCAGTGGCACTACTGGATTTTCCTATGAGGCGCTCGAAAATCTCCGCGCGCCCTGGATATTTGCCAGCAACTTTTCTTTGGGAATGAACGTAATGTTTTTCCTGATAAAAATTTTGGCCAAAGTGGGCGAAAGCTACGGTGGGCAGTTTCAAATTCGCGAGGTTCACCATACGAGCAAACTGGACTCGCCAAGTGGAACCGCGCTCCGATTACAAGCCTTGCTTCCACAAAGCGGAAATATTCAGGCCGAGCGAGTGGGTGATGCCAAGGGATTTCACAGTCTCGAGTTGATTCTTCCCCATGAAAAGATTTCCGTTGCCCATGAAGCTTTCGATCGCACGGTGTTTGGCGAAGGCGCGCTCTGGGCCGTTGAAAATATTTTGCCTGGATTACCACCGGGTTTGCATCAATTTGAAGAAATACTAGAGCAAAGATTAAGAAAGGAAATGTTTTATGGCGGACGTTAGAAAAACAAGTTTGTATACGGCAGTGGTTACCCCATTCGCGGAGGATGGAACAATTCAATTTTCCGAGTTGGAAAAATTGCTACGCGATCAGGAGCGAGTTGGTAATGGAGTGGTAATCCTAGGTAGCACTGGAGAGGGTTTAGCCTTATCGGAAAAGGAAAAACGAGAAGTAGTAGAATTTTCGGCAAACTTGAAGCTAAATATCCCGCTCTTAGTGGGAGTGGGTGGCTTTCAGTTGCCCGAAACTTTAGACTTTCTGGCCTTTACGGAATCAAAAAATGTCGACGGCTATCTAATGCCAGTGCCGCTATATGCAAAACCTGGTCTAGAAGGGCAATCCAGTTGGTTTCAGGCGTTGCTCGATGCCGTAAAAAAACCTTGCATGATTTACAACGTTCCCTCGCGTACCGGAGTAAAGCTGCATCCGGAAGCTTTGCGCCGAATTGCCGGTCATGCCAATGCCTGGGCCGTGAAAGAGGCAAGCGGATCGCTGGTAGCGTTTCACGCCTATCGCAAGGTTGCTCCACAGCTCATGTTTTATTCTGGGGATGATAGCTTGATGGGTGAGTTTGCCCGTGAAGGAGCGGTTGGATTAGTTTCCGTGGCGGCTAACGCTTGGCCGGAGGAGACCCAGCGTTATGTGCATCTCTGTGTGGAAGGAAAAGC
>CAYZLH010000363.1:2902-3466 GCA_964478795.1 uncultured Bdellovibrionales bacterium
ACCAATCAAGGCCCTGCTACGCAGCCAAGGAAAGATTCAATCTGCCGAGGTTAGGTTACCACTTTCCACCAAAGACCTGTTGAGCGCCGCGCATCTCGTCTATTGGAACCAAGAAATTCAAGATTGGCACCGAAACTTATGAGGACCCGATGAAAAATATCTTAGATCAATTAGAGCGTGGGGAAGTTCGTGCCGTACTACTGCAATCCGATGGATCATTCGCTGCCAATTTAGAGGTGAAGCAGGCGATTCTAGCGGAGTTTCGTGCCGGAAAGAATGTGGAACTGCATGGACCCACGGAGGGTCAGTATTCTGGTTTTGTGGACAAGGAAAATCTTTTGCCGCGAAGATTCCAGCTGGAAGATCAGATCCGATTGGTGCCTGGCGGAAGTTCTGTGCGGCGCGGAGCCTACCTTGCTCCCGGCGTGATTGTGATGCCTCCGGCCTATATCAATGTGGGCGCATATGTCGATGAAGGCACGATGGTGGATTCGCATGTGTTAGTCGGATCCTGTGCTCAGATCGGGAAACGAGTGCATCTATCCGCAGGGGTGCAAATTGGTG
>CAYZLH010000364.1:0-3462 GCA_964478795.1 uncultured Bdellovibrionales bacterium
GATCGCAATTTTTGAGTTGCTGCTTTTTTGTGGCGCTCTTGCCATTGATTCGTAAATTTTCTTCGCCTGGCAGGAGATGAAAAAGATTTCCCTCTTGAACTAAGGAAAAGGCGATAGATGCTGAGTTTGGAATTTTTAGATCACACTCTGGCGCTGAACCAAACGTTTGCACGCGCTTGCGTAAGTAAAAGGGTTGAAGTTTGTCAAAGATGATTTGTGCCATCAATTTACCTGTATCGTCGTGGGTTCATTGGGCTTTACTTCGATTTGTCGAATGATCGGCTGAAAGCCTTCTTTGCGAAAGGTGACTTGGTGAATGCCTGGCTTGGCATAAAAGGGGCGATTTAGAGGAATAGAAATGCCGTTCCATTCCACTTCCACGTTCTCTGGAAGGGAAAAATTGATGAGCTGTTGTTCGGTTTTCTTTTCTGAACGCGGCCGAACTGGAGCGGCGGCCACGGTGGTGGCGGTCTCGAGGCTATTGGCAGTAACTGTACTGCTGGATGGAGGCGGCGCTGTTGTGGCAGTGACTTTTGTGGATGTAACCAAGGAGGCAGCTACAGAACTTGCCTCAGTGGTCATTCGGTATTGCCAAGCGAATAGGCCACCAAATGAACAGAGGAGTAATAATGCGATTAAAGCTGCGTATTTTGTTTTGGGGCGTCTAGCCTCTGACAGCTGTTCTAAAATTTCTTGTGCGGCCAAGCTATCCGGGGCGACTAGGGTTAGGTGTGAAATCCATAAGGTGGTTTCGTTGAAATTTCGTTTTTCTAGAGAAGCGCGAGCATTTTTTGTCAGCGTCTCGGCCAGGAGGTGAAGGGCACTCATCGTTTGTTGAGACGGATTTTCTAACCAAGCTGAGAGAGTTAAATAGGAAGGAAATCCAATTTCGGTTAGGTACGTTTCCAATACTTCGCGAAATTCTTTTGCGCTAGCAAATCGTTCATTGCTGGAAACGGAGAGAGCTTTGGTGAGTATTCGCGACAGTTTTGGACTTATTTTGGGATTTCGTAATGTAGGTGCTTCGAAATCGCCCTTCGCCACAGCTGCTAAGGTCGCCAATGGACTTCCCTTATGAAAGGCTTTAGTTCCCGTTGTCAGGAAGTAAAGTACGCTGGCGAGGGAGTACAAATCACTTTTGTGATCAACCACTTCACCTTGAGCTTGTTCCGGTGACATAAATTCGGGTGATCCTAAGATAGAGCCATGATGAGTATGCGAAGAGGCATCGCTCCACTTGGCCAAACCGAAGTCTGTTAAAAACACATTCCCAACTTGAGAAATCATAATGTTGGATGGCTTAATGTCGCGGTGGATGATGCCTTTTTCATGAACTCGCTCCAAGGTTTTTAGAACTTCCAAGATCACCAATACAGAAATTTCCGGAAGGATATAGGGCAACTGTCGTTGAAATTCGAGGAGAGTTTGCCCTTCTATATAGTCCATCACCAGCACCGAGTGACTGGGGGTTTGCACAAAGTCGCGAATTTGCACGAGTCCGGAATCCGTAGACGTTTGTGCTTTCCATTCGCGTAGCATCCGGCGTTTGGTTTCTTCGTTTCCTTCTAGCGAGGAGTGAAAAACTTTTAAGGCGATACGTTCGCCCCTGGCACTTTCGGCAAGGTAAACAGCGGCCGAGCCCCCTTTGCCGAGCTCACGGATCAGCCGGAAGCCGGGAATTTGGGGTAAATGTTGGGAACTCGCCATCTCCATATAGCGGGATTAACATAGAACCCATCTGCCGGGAAATAGACACGACTGGCGCGCTGCAATATTTTCCTTGAGCTCAATAGTTCTTGTAGCGGTAAAGGCGAGCCTTATCGAGAGATCGTGGGCAGCGATCGGACGTTAGCTGGACTGATTTTGGAAATGCATACCGTCTTCCCAATAGGGCTTAGTCTTTACTTTTGGGCGTGGGCGCCGGACGACTAGTGATAGCAGCAATTTTAACAACTTACCCAAAATCATTGGTAACGGAAACTGCCGAAAGACCACGCGAAGGTGATAGGGAATATTGCTCGGATAGGTAAGTGCAAGCATGAAATGGGTCCGGAGAAAGAATCGCCCAAAATGAAAGTTTTGCAGATTCTTTGGAGTATAAGCCCGAATTCCATCGGAGAAATTATTGGGAAGGAGCCCGTCGATGATTTCGCCCTTAGCCACAAGCTCTTGGTAGACCGGAGTGCCAGGAATTGGATGAAAGTTCGCAAGAAACACAAAATTAAATTTGCACTTACGAATCAAACGGAAAGTCTCTTCGATGTCTTCCTTTGTTTCTCCAGGGTATCCCACGATAAAGAAGGCTTGTACTTTCAGGCCCGCTTCTTTCATCTCTTTCACTTTGAGAGGTACTAGACCCAACTTTAAATCCTTCTTCATGAGGGCGAGAGTGTGCTCAGAGCCGCTTTCCGGCGCGATAATGATTTGCCTCCAGCCAGCTTTTTTCATCAATGCCCAAAGTTCAGGATCACCCCGCGACATTCGTATGCCGTTGGGGGTTCCAAACCCAACATCGGTGAGATTCAAGCGAATGACTTCACGACAAAATTCCTTGGCAAATTCTGTGTCGAAGGTGAAATTGTCGTCGATAATATTGAACCAACGAATGTGCTGTTCCGAATAGAGTCGAACAATATTCTCCATCATGTAGCTGATGCTATGCTTGCGAATGGCCTTCCCGTTTAACTGGGGTGAGGAACAGTATTGGCAGCGGTAGGGGCACCCTCTCGTAACCCACAATGGCGCCGTGGGCACATTGGGACTGTTCCAACGATATCCGCGTGCATTGTAGGTTTTAAGATCGATGAACGCAAAGTCGGGAAAGTCGATGGCGTCCAAGCCATCCAACCTTTGCATTTCATTGGCTTGAATGCCTGAAGGAGTGCGATAGGCTAAACCTGGAATTCGTTGCCAATTTTTCGTTTGCCCGGAAATTTCTTCAAGAAATAGCGGAAAAGATTTTTCGGCTTCTCCTCTCATCACAAAATCAATTTCAGGGTGGTGGGCCAGTGTGGACTGGTAGTAGGTGGTTGCGTGGGCGCCCCCTAGAATCGTAATACAGTTAGGCAGTAATTCACGCACTAGGCGAAATAAGGCAACAGCTTCGGGAAACATGGGGGACCAACTCGAAATTCCCACAACATCTGGCTGCAATTTCAGCAATTCCTCACGCAAATGCGGATCATTACTTTCCCAGTTTAATTTTGCGCAATCCAAAAGGGAGAAGGAATATTTCTCATTAGTCAGATTGCTTTTCAGAAAAGCAAAGGGAAGGGGAATAGAAAAGTTCTGCAAAAAGCCGTGGGGCCAAATAAAACAAACTTTCATTTGGTTCACAGGTGTCATGGATTTGGTGTCATCGCAATTGGGACATGCCGAATTCCTAGCTCAATCTCGTCGCGATCCACCGTTTGCACTTCAAGATATTCAGCGTCTTGATTCACATTCCAAACATTGTAATCT
>CAYZLH010000365.1:0-3456 GCA_964478795.1 uncultured Bdellovibrionales bacterium
GACGGTTTGGGGGATTATGGGCAGCTTCCAGAACATTGGTGCTACGGGAAATGCGAATTTGGCCGCCGTGGCTCCTGGTATTTCTGAAGCCTTGATTGCCACCGCTATCGGCTTAGCCGCGGCGATTCCGGCCGCTATTGCCTACAACTTCCTCAACGGAAAGATACGCAGTCAGGCCATGACCTTAGATTCTTTTAATCAAGACTTACTCAATTTGCTCCAACGTGAAGGAGCCATTTAATGGCGGGAATAGGCCCACAAAAAGGCTCCCACACGGATTTTTCCAACTACGGATCCGATGGAATGCTTTCGGAAATCAACGTAACGCCCTTTGTAGACGTGATGTTGGTTTTGCTGATCATCTTCATGATATCGGCTCCACTCATGCAGCAAGGAATTCAGGTAGACCTGCCAAAAACAAAATCTCCCACACTCAGTGAGCAAGAAAAACCGGTGGTCTTGGTGGTTGGTAAAGGTGGATCCGTGCAAATTGCTGGTAACTCAATTCCGGCCGATCAAATCGTCACCAAACTAAAGGCAATTTTTGAAAAACGTGAGAAAAAAGAAATCTTTATTCAGGCCGATAAAGGAATTTCCTACGGAATTGTGGCCACTGTGATGTCGCAAGCCCAAGCGGCCGGCATCCTCCGCATTGGCTTAGTAACAGAGCCTGGTGAAGCTCGCTCTAGATGAGCATGGAAAATCCGCAAAAAGATAAATTGAAACGATTTGCCAAAATCTCACTGGGATTGCATATCGGATTTTTTTTGCTTCTAACGGTCGGAAATTTTGTATTTCCTTCGCAGGGAATGGAATTTCTTCCCTCGGTACAAATCGATATGGTGGCCCTGCCAGACTTAGTAAAGAGTCAGGAAAACTCGCTCATCGATAAATCGCTGCCCGTAAAGGATGCACCGCCACCTCCCCCGCCGCCGCCGGCAACAAAAGATGAAGACGTGATGGCTAAGCCTGAGCCAGTCGAGAAAAAAGATGATGCCATGGCGCTAAAAAAACAAAAAGAAGCGGAAAAGGAAGCCAAAAAAGCCCTAGAAGCACTTCGCAATCTCAAGAAGAAGAACGAAAAAGAAGAAAGCAAAAAGTGGCAGGAGCTCGCGGAGAAACGGGAACAAGATTTGAAACGACTTGAGGAACTTTCCCGTTCGGCCAGAAAAGGGAATCAACTGAACGAAGGTGACAGTTCCTCTGGAAATTTACAAACCACCGCCAACGCTTATTATGGCCACATCCGCGAACGCCTCAATGGAAACTGGGCACTTCCCGCCTATTTGCAAGGCAAAGGCTATCGCGCGGTAGTGCGTATTTATATCGATGGTCGTGGCAATATTGTGCGCTTTACCTTCAGGCAATATTCCGGCAACGAAGCCTTTGATAATAACGTAGTCTTATCGATTAAAGAGTCCACCCCACTGGCTCCGCCGCCAGCGGAAATGGCAAATGGTTTGCGAAATAAAGGATTGGAGTTAGAGTTTCCCCTATGAAGAAAATAATCTTAACGCTGTTCACCTGTTTGTTCACTTCCTCTGCATTTGCCGACGAACCGATGATTCGAATCGCGGTTGGAGAAGCGCGCACGAAGAAATCAGTGGTGGCCTTTCCCACTATTCAAGCCACCAACGATGCAGAAGGAAAGCTGCGTTCGATTCGTGATGTTACTATGGAAGACTTGGCGTTTTCGGGTCTGTTTGATTTTTTAAATCCGGCCGCCTTTGTGGAAGACCCAAGTAAGGCGGGAATCGCTCTGGGATCGTTTAAGTTTACTGATTGGTCCTCAATTGGTGCGGAATTTTTACTAAAAGGGAAAGGCTCAGTGAGCGCCTCAGGAATTAATTTAGAAATTCGCCTCTATGCTGTGCAAAGTGGCAAAGAGCTATTGGCGAAGCGCTATTCTGCTAATTCGGATACCGTAAGAAAGGTCGCCCACACTATTTCCAATGATGTTTTGTTTGCTCTTACCGGAAAAAAAGGGCCCTTCACTTCCAAGGTGGCTTTCGTTTCCGATCGCACGGGAAAAAAAGAAGTTTATCTCATGGATTACGATGGCCACAATCCAATCAAAATCACTTCTCGCTTTTCGCACGCCATGGCCCCCGCTTGGCGCACCGATGGTAAACAATTGGTCTTTACGGCTGTGACCAAGAACGAAAAGAACGTGCGCAATCACAATTTATTTCAGTACGACTTGCCTACGGGAAAAATCACGATGCTCTCCAATCGACAGGGCATCAACTCTGGCGCGGCTTTTTCGCCCGATAGTAAACGTTTGGCGCTGACGATGAGCTTCCCTGGCAATCCAGAAATTTTCTTGATGGACCCAAATTCAAAAGTTGTACAAAGAATTACCAACAGCTTCGGTTTAGATGTGGATCCAGCCTGGAGTCCGGATGGAAAGTCGCTGGCGTTTGTGTCTGATCGATCCGGCCGTCCGATGGTTTACAAAATGGATGCTAGTGGCGCAAATATTCAGCGCCTCACCTATGCCGGGCACTACAACGCCACTCCCACTTGGTCACCCCAGGGCAACAAAATCGCCTTCGCCGGATGGGACGCAGGAAAATTCGACATTTTCATCATGAATCCTGATGGTACCGCTATGGAGCGTCTCACGAAGAGTATGGGCAACAACGAAGACCCCGATTTTGCTCCCGATGGATACTTCATCATTTATTCTAGCAATCGTAAGGGAAAGAAGAATCTCTACATTACGAACATCGACAATACGATCCATCGCCAAATAACATCGGATTTTGGCAATTGTGAGGCCCCAAAATGGGGACCAGCGAACTAAAAAATTCGGGTAAGCCAGATCGGAACAAGTAGGCAAATTATTCCCGATTTTGACCTTTTGGGCTGTTTTGGGGTCCGCCAAAAAGGTAGCCGTAATCCGCTTCCCAGGCGAAGCGAAAATCTCAATAACTTCAATAACTTAAGTAAATCTTCATTTTTCATTGCGGTTTCCGTGTATTTTTTATATTATGCACCGGGCCACAAACCATGGTCACCCTTACAGGGGTGTGGTCTGGGAACAATGGAGCTTTAGATATGTTGGAACAACAAAAAGAGGCCTTAAAAAGCAAGCATCGCGAACAGCTCCATATGCTTAACGAGTTGAGCCATAAGCTCCAAAGCTTGCTCACCGCCGACAATCTTTACAAGGAAACTCTCAAGATCATTCAGGGTCGTTTTCATTACTATTATATAAGCCTTTGGACCGTGGCTGAAGATGGCACCGCCACCTTGCAAGCGCATGAAGGTGCCTACGCCAACTTTCTTTCGCCCGGTTTTCAATTAAAAAACGAAGGCATCATCGGCTACGTTGTGGCCAATAAAAAGGCCTACCTTTCCAACGATATCACTCACGATAAAAATTTTACTTCGCTCAAACTTCCTATTGATACGAAATCGGCGCTGGCCGTACCCATCGTAAATGCCGATAGT
>CAYZLH010000366.1:0-3412 GCA_964478795.1 uncultured Bdellovibrionales bacterium
CCGTCAAGATGACCGAACGCTATGCCCACCTTGCACCGGAGAACGTGCGAGCAGTAGCCACATTCGAGCTATTACCGATAAACACATCACCGTCAGCTAGCGTTTCAGACAACGCACCTGGGTCAGTTGACGCCTCCATGGTGACGTTTGGACTAACAGCAGTAATTTCATACTGTGCTGAGCCATCAGAACCACGCATGAAGATGCTATCGCCAATCGTTAAGCGATGATCTACATCGTTGAAGTAGCCACTTGCAGAAAGTGTTGCTAGCGTTTCGTCAGTATCAGTGTAAGCGAAAATCTTTCTCACCACCTCGATACCAGCAGTACTTAATTTGTCAAAATTATCTAAGCTAAAAGCCATGATTTAATCTCCTTATAGGGTTGTGATAGTCAATGCTGAAGTTTCAGTTACTGACTCGTCGATATCGCATTTCACAACACCAACTGCATCAACGGCCACGGCATTAGCGAACATTTTGCCTAGCACTTGCCAAGAATCTAAGTGCGGAACACGTTCAATAACGGTTGAGAAATCACGACCAACACCCATACCCATAGCCATTTTATGCCATGCAAAACAAGAGCGAATGTCTCCGCTTAAAGGCAGGCCGCCTTCGTCCATGTCAGGAATCACTACCCAATTCATGCCCATGGCAAACTTACCACCAAACCCACCGCTTTCGATTGAGTTTAAGTTAGTAAACTGGCTATTAGTGAATTGAAGTGATGCCATCAACTGATCTTGCGCAGTAGCAGAAATTGCAACATAACGCTCTTCAGGCGGCACGGCTTTCTCGTTAAAGAATTTCACAATCTCACGCACTTTTTCGTAAGTGAAACCATCGCCACCATCAGCAATTGTGTTGGAAGTACCAGATGCATCTAGCGCATCGATGATTAATTGATCTGAACGACGACCTAGCGCCATAGCAACAAGCTCTGCTTCCTCTTTTCTAACATCGAAGTTATACAAGAACTGCTGCATATCATCGATTAGTGTTGGTGCACGAAACGGATTCAACGTGACGTTCACTTTACTAAAGGATGGGTCTTGCCAATTTACGGCAGATTGAAAAGCGTATTGTTCGGCAGTAATTGATCCCACTTTTCTAAAGGATACGATATTACCTTCTACATTATTACGTGTTCTGATTTTGTCACGCAACAAAAACCCTTTTGACTGATAGGCTTTTTTCACCATTTCGTCAAATATAGTTTGTTCTACATTGCTTAAACTAGCAGACATAGTTTACCCCTGATTGATTGATTAACTAAAATTCCGTTTGCGTTAATTTCGTATCAGGTATCGCTTATGCGGCTGAGACTTACTAACAATACTTACTGTGGGCGCATGCATTGTTTGTTGCGGTATCCAGTTTCTGGGCGCAGTTGATGGTATTGGCGGTATCCACTTATTGAATTTTAAGCGTTGGCTGGTTTTTAGTCAACTATGTAGATCTGGTGTGAGATTTGCACTCACATCCTGGGCAATGAAGGACCCAAATCTTGCTAATTAGACCAACCAGATCATAACTATTTTTTAGCAGCTTTCTTAGGCGTCATACGCTTATGCTTAGCTAGCTTTCTATTAGCTTTTTCGCCGCCTTTGATTTCATCTTTTTTCTTTTTGCTCTTACCTTTGAGGGCTTCGTTTTGTGCGTGACTCCGTTTCATGATGTTATTTCCTTTTTATTAAAGTGACACAATTTATACAGTTTAATCCATCTAACCAAATTGTGCCAATTCTTCCCGGACTTGGTTTCTAAACGTTTCATCAGTTTCATAACGTGGGTCATGAATCTTTTTCAGAATACTTTCTTTCGACACTTGCGGCGCATTAGTCTTTGTTGGCTGCGTTATTGGCTGATTCATAATACCCCGCAGCTTTTGTAATACTCGCACAGAATCGGCCGTGTTGATCATCTTTTTAAACACATCCACTTCATCGTTGCTCAGATGGTTTTTAGCCCACTTGCCTAACGTTTGAATGTCTTGCTTGCCATTAGGCCCAAGCTTTTCAAGCTCTTTTTTAGGGTCTGGGTTGTTCATCTTGATGGCTTTCACATAAGTGTTTAGCATCTTAGTCACGTAATCTTGAGATACATTATTTTCTTTGGCTTCTTTTAAGAAATCATCAAGAATCGGGTCATCTTTTTCAAGCTTCACATCCGGCATATCTTCAAGCGTGAGGTCGTATTCATCAGGCGCGCCTTTAAACGCCCCTAATCGCTTTTGCGCCTCGTTATAGGCTTTGGCCTGCTCAGCTACTGATTTATATTTTTCTTGGAGCCACTCTGGGCGCTCACCATCTCCGGCCACGTTCTCATCGAAGTACCAGGGCTGCTGGTTTGCGTCCGACGGCTCTGCATTGTGGTCGACTGACTCCGCTTTGTTCTGTTCCTGGCTTTGGTCTTGCGCTTGATCGGCAGATTGGTTTTCTTGCTCATTAGCCTGCTCGTTGTTTTCTTCAGGTGCTGCATCTAATAAACTCATAGCTCTTTACTCCTTCATTTTTTTTTACGGTTACTAGCATCAATTTGTTGCTCATATTCTTTAGCCATTAATTCTAGGCCAAGCATAAAACTTCTCTGCCCTTCTTGATAAGCAGCCCAGCCTAGCGCACCACCATATTGTGCCATGGCCTCAGCTGGCTTTGGAAATATTGGCTCAGATGCAGATTTATCTTTGAGTAGTTTTAATAGCTCCTGGCCCTCGTCTAGACCAATAAATATTTTGTGCACTAAATGAAATATTCTCTGATCGCTCATTGCTGCCCTTGCGCTGGTTGTGACGGGTTGACCTGATCTTGTGCTGCCTCGTTTTGAGCTGGCTCATTCGGATTAGGCGCGGAAGGCTGCTGAGGATTTGCAGCTTGCATTAACTGCTGCATGGCCTGCTGAATCTCTGCTGGCGCTTTCACAAGAACGGGATCAAGCTTTAATCTGCTAGCAATCCATTGCGGTATGTTTTGTACATTCACCGCTGCCAGCGCAACTTGGGGCCCTAGGGATTCGCCTAGAATCTGCATAAACTCTTGGAATTTCTTAATGTCATTCAGAGAGCGCGATTGCTCAAGTGGAGATTCAAACGCCAATGCAATTTGTTTGCCGTCAATCTTGAGTTCTTTTGGCAACAATCCACGACGCTGAAGAATGTAGACGAACCGATTAACCACTTTCGGCAATAGTTCAACCAGCAATCTGCCCCAAGCAGGCCCTACGGTTTCTAGCCAGTTTTGATGCTGTAGCATAGTGAGCGTTGCTGTTTGTTTTGGATCCGCTACGGGACTCACAGGATTGTCGTAGAGCATGTCTTTTACTTGCTGGCGTAAGTCCTGTACTTCCAAAGAACCTGAATTGATATCCCCCGCCACGTCTAGCTTTTGTAACGGCACGGCTTGAATGCTTTG
>CAYZLH010000367.1:0-3400 GCA_964478795.1 uncultured Bdellovibrionales bacterium
CGTATGTGATTCGTAAAAAATGTTCGAAAACCGGAATGCTGTCGTTGGGTCGCAGACGCGTGGTCACCAAAAATTTTGTCAGCTGGTCAATGGAGACCAGCATTCCGCAGATCGAAACAAATAGTAGGTACTTTCGAGGAACCATTCCCTATAAGAGTAATTGATGCTCCTAATCCTGCCAACTATTCACCGTCGTCTTGGTAATCTTTTGCGGTTAGTCCGTACTTTTCAAGCTTTCGCAAAAGAGTTTTTTTGGGAATGTTGGCGTGTAGGGCCGTTTGATTGATCTTCCCATTAAAGACCTTAAGGGCGCTAATGATGAAATGCTTTTCAAATTCTTCTTTCTGGGTTTGAAAATCAAGATTCTCAATATTGATCGAGAAAGGCGAGGGGCCGCTCTTGTCGCCAACCGCTTGCTCTTGGTTGTCACTGGCCACCGAGGATCGACCAACGCTGCGAGACAAGCCGCGAATCGCATCGGGAAGCGAGGCAACGCCAATCAGGCTACCTGACTCAATTACAAATGCATGCTCCATCACGTTCTCAAGTTCGCGGATGTTTCCGGGCCAGTTGTATTTCAATAACAAGTCCTTGGCTTCGTCGGATATTCCATGAATTTTGGCGCCATAGGTGCCGTTAAACTTATCGAGAAAGTGTTGAACAAGCGCCAAGATATCATCTTTACGCTCGCGCAGAGGAGGCAAAAACAGGGGCAATACATTCAATCGATAGAAGAGATCCTCGCGAAATTCGCCCTTCTTGATCATCTCTTCTAAATTCCTGTTGGTTGCGGCAATGATTCTCACGTTTACTTCCACTTCACGGTTGGATCCCACGGGCGTAAATCGTTGTTCCTGAAGAGCGCGAAGGAGTTTCACTTGAAGGGTCGCCGAAATATCGCCGATTTCATCCAAAAAGAGAGTTCCGCCATCCGCATATTGAAACTTGCCGATCTTTCGGCCGTCAGCTCCGGTGAATGCGCCCTTTTCGTGACCGAAAAATTCACTCTCGATTAGGTTTTCGGGGATTGCACTGCAATTGATGGCAACGAAGCGTTCATCTTTTCGGGGTCCGTTTAAGTGAATGGCTCGAGCAACCAATTCCTTTCCGGTTCCGCTTTCGCCGCGAATCAATACGGAAGTATCAACGCGAGCGAGTTTATCAATGAGCGTGAAAATTCTTTTCATTTCATTGGAGCTCCCGATGAGGCCCTTGTTTTCTCCGGCATTCATCGCAGGGGCCGACAAGCTTACCGTTTTTACAAACGATTGAGCCTTCAGCGCGCGATCTACAAGTGCGACGAGATCTTCGCTCTTGATGGGCTTCTCTAAATAGTTATAGGCGCCTTGGCGAACAGCATCGACAGCATCCTTCACGTTTGAGTAGGCCGTCAACATTACCACGATGATGCCATTGTCGTAAGCCTTGATGTGTTTCAGGGCCTCTAGTCCAGTCATGATAGGCATGTTTACATCGAGGAGCACCAAATCATATTTGGCGGCCATGATTTTGTTCAACGCTTCTTCCCCGTTGGATGCTTGGTCCACTAAATAGTTACGGTCATTCTTAGGGCGCTATCATCATCTACTACTAGAACTCTAAACATACTTACCTCGCGTTCACTAATTCGATATGGGCAACTTCACCGAAAACTTACTACCACTTCCAGGATGACTTTCGGCAAAAATATTGCCTTCATGCAGTTCGATAAAATATTTCGACAAGTAGAGGCCGAGACCACTTCCCTTGTTTTGCTCGAGTAAAGCATTTTTTCCACGAAAAAATTTGGTAAAGAGCTGATCCTTTTCCTCGGGCGCCATGCCGGGACCTGAATCTTCCACTAACACCTCAACAAACTCACCAATCTCTTTGGAAGATATCTTAATAGTAGAGCCTTCGGGGCTATATTTTATGGCGTTATCAATAATGTTAGTAAAAACTTGAATCAGTAGTGCGGCATCTACTTGAATGGGAAAGAGAGGGTAGAGGTCTAGCTCGATTTGGATGTTTTTTGATCTAGCCTGAAACTCGAGCTTCTTCACGCATTGTTCTAGGATTTTGTTAATGTCTTTGGATTTTCTATTCAGCTTGATTTCATTGGATTCAACTTTGGTTAAGTTCAAAATCTTAGAGATAAATTTATCCAAGCTTTCCGTGGACGCAATGATTTGACGAACTTCTTCTTCTTGTTGAGGCAGCATCTTGCCGTGACGTAAAACCATTTCGGCCAATCCTTGGATTCTCGCCACAGGAGTTTTTAGATCGTGACTCATTAAAGAAAGGAAGTTTCCCTTCATTTCTTCTACTTGCACCAATAGATCGTGCTTCTCTTGTACTTCCCAGCGCTTTTTGTATTCCAAGATCGCTCGGTAGGGAACGATTAAGTAATAGGTAAAAAACATTGCCAACAAGGGGGGAACAAGGGGGATCCAGATTGCAAAATGGAAGAGAACCAAGGATACTCCAAACAGACCAACGCTAAAGGCCACGAGAGCAAACACACCACGAGAGGGGCGCATGGTGATCGCAATGAAGGCCAAACACAACGCCAATAAAAAGGTAATCACCGCATTTACGGTATTAGACACGGCCACGACACCATTGTTTTTTAAGAGAGTGTTTAGGATCGCGCCATAAACGACGAGGCGAGGATGAGTATAAATCACCCGCGAATAGGGCGTATAGCCGTAATCATTCATGGCGTCTTTGCGTAACGTTTCCACAAGGATAATTTTTCCGGCCGCTTGTTCTAGACCGATTCCATCGTGGGCGTTTTTGAAGTGCAAGATGGGAAACTGATGCTGACCTACAGCAGTGCTGCCAGGAAAATTAATCAATAGATGCCAAGATTTCGCGGGTTCATAGTAATAAGACCCGCGTACCAATTCCGCCTGTTTTAGCAATTCTTCGCGGCCTAGCCAAGGATAGGCAGCCCGCAAGGGAAGTGAGGGCTCATTAAAAATAGTAAGAAGGGCGCGTCTCATGACTTTATCTTCGCCGAACATCGTTCCGTCTTTATGGAGGATGGAGGGGGCGTGGGGCAACATACTTAAGGGATAAGGCGCGAGAACTTCTCCGCTCAAATCCACATCTGTGCCGAGAATTACGCGAGTGCCATTTTTTTCAGCTTGTTGGGCAAGGCGTACAAATCGTTCAGCGGCGGAAGGCTTGGTTTCAATTTCACTAGTATCGAATTTATTTAAATATAGAATTGCCTTGGGCTTCATGGCGACAAGGTTTTCCAATGTTTTTACTTGGGCTTCAATGTTGCCGTGATTGTCGTCATAGAGGTCGCCCAGGGGCATCAATAGAATATCAGGATGGGGGGCTTCAGCGCCCCGCAAGCGTACACGCAAATCATAAAAAAAGGCTTCCACACGGTACAGTTCCGTGTTGAATG
>CAYZLH010000368.1:0-3391 GCA_964478795.1 uncultured Bdellovibrionales bacterium
GGCTGGTCTCACAGGATTTTTTTGGAAGTAGGGGGCGAATTTTTGCAAAAATTGCGTAGAAGAATCGCAGCAGCCAATAAATCGGAAAGAATTTTGCTACGGGAACTAGTGAACGCAACCAGCGATACTCCAGCCAAATTTGCAGAAAAGCATCCACGCCCAAATGAAGCTTTCCCGAGCGGTCCCGCACATGCATCACCTTGTGAATTTGGATAGGATCTAATTGCTCGATTTTGGCATTAAATTCTGCTCCGGTAATGTCCACGAAACGAATGCTTTCCGCCCCCTGCATTTTCTTATAGTGATTGATTTCCCGTGAGCACAGGTGACAAAGTCCATCATAATAAACAGATAATTTTGTTGGCATAACTCATCTCCTTAACGATCTTTAGCGGGTAAATTTTTTCGCCACAGCTGAGCGAAAGATCGGATTCAGATATTTAGCGAGCCAGAGGCCGATGGCAGTGGAGCCTTTGGGTGTTAAATAGGTGGAATCATTTTCGATGGCCTCGCGTACTCGTTCTGCATATTCCTCTGGTGAGATAGAATCTGTGGGCACCTCAAAGTTTTTCGCGTACTTTTTTTCAATTTCATCAAACATCCTCGTTTTGATGCCCGGAGTGATGAGGCAGAGGGTAGACACTCCGGTTCCTTCAAGTTCCGCTTGAATACAATCGGTGAAGGCTACCACAGCGGCCTTTGATGCGGCATAGGTCGATGCACAGGGAAAGTGCATAAAGGCCGAGACGCTCGAGTTATTGATGATTTTCCCGCTCTTCCGTTTGAGCATTCCTGGAATGACAGCGCGCGAAAGGTGAATCAGCGATTGCAGGTTCACCTGAAACATCGAATAGATCTCATCTAAACTTTGTTCTTCGATCAGTCCACCGGTGAGTAAACCGGCATTGTTGAAGAGAATATCCACTCGTTGTTCTTGCAGTTTTTTGGCCAAGATCTCGGTGCCTTCACGGGTGGCTAGATCGGCGGGCAAGTGGTGAACCGATTTCGCGCCCAATTTTTTTAACTGCTCCGATTGGGCACTTTGCCAAGTACGCGAGGCCACATATACATGAGCGCCTTCTCTGGCGGCCATTTCGGCCACGGCCCAGCCAATTCCGCGATTGCCGCCAGTGATGAAAAAATGACTCTCTTTGATGTTCATATTACCTTCTTTGCGATTGTGGTGAGGAGAGGAAAGAAAATGGCCCAAAAAATGGCGAAGATCCAAACGGTATGAGGGTGCGAGAATTCCAGCACGGCAAAGTATTCACCGGATTTATAAGTGAGTGGTCCCATAATAAATCCCAAGGGAAGCTGCAGCCACAATGGTATTTTCCATTTGGAACTTAGGTGGAGCATAGAAAAGGTGAACAGCAACCACATCGCCATCAACCATACCGGCGCCAGATAGCCAGCACGATTTGGTAAGAGAATGTATCCCCATTCTCCCAGTGCGGCATCGAAGAACATCCCGGCCGTTGCTAGAATTATGGCGCTAAAGAAGCCGAGGGGGCGTAGGGCCCGGTTAAGCCACAAAAGAGTTACGAGAACGGTTGGGATCAAGAGCGAAAGCCAGGGGAACCAGGATTTGGCAAAATAGATGCAGCCAAACCATCCGGCATAGAAGTAGGCGAACAAGAAAAAGGAAAGCCAGGTTTTTTGTTCACTCATCAGTCAGCCGATCGCTCCCCGTTTAGAAAGTAATGGAAGTTCAATTTTGTTTTCACTGAATTGAGCAGAATTCCCGAGCGCGCGACCTTTTGGAGAAGCGTAACTGCTCGCGGCGGCTGAGCTACTCCGTCGAGGTAAACAAAGACTTCAGCTTCGGTGGCCGATACGAGATTGTTTTCGCCCTTGTCTAGGGTGAGTTTGGCCTCCACCTTGATGGATTCAAACGCTAACTTAGATGCCGCGGCATAAACTTTAAATGTAGCCACAAAGCAGTTCGTGATGGCCAGCAGGAAATAATCTTCAGGACTTGGGGCTCCTCCGGGCCCAGAAAATTCCGGGGGGATAGCACAGGTAGCGTTATGTTCACTGGCGGCTACATTCCAGGTCGCGGCGATTTCTGAGTTGGCTTGAGCGGAGGCACAAAAGGCCATGGGATATTTCATCGGCACTTCTCCTTTTTATCTAGATTTTCGATTAGGGCCTGAAAGTTAGGTAGAATTGTAAAGGTGGGCTTAGGGCTTTTGCCTGAAGGAGCCGCGGCGCCAGCGAGGAGGATATGCATTTCTTCGCCAACTCTTTTCTGCACTTCGTGCACATAAGCCAAAGTGTCTTGTTTGGCGCCATGCTTAGGTGAAACAGTGGATACGATAAACACATCCGATGCGCCAAAACGTAAGGCGGTTTCCGACAAATCTCGGGCGGGGGTGTGGGGACCTAAATAGAGCGACGTATGGCCATGGGCGCGCACTAGGAGATGGGCCAGCAAAATCCCGATCTCGTGATAGTCGCCTTCGGGAGCGGCCAGAATAAAGCGACGCTTACTGGCGATTTTTTCTTTAGGGTTGCGGAGTTCATGTAATACGGCAAAGATTTTTTCCTTAAGAAAAGAGGAAAAGATATGTTCCTGCGAAATCGAGATTCGGCCACTTCGAACAGCTTCGTTGAGGGCAAATATTGCCGGCAGGAAAAACTCAAGAATCAGTTTTTGCGCATTTTTCCCCCCGACCGCTTTGATGCAGGATTCTAGCTCTTCCCATTTCTGTAGGGACAGATACTCCAAGGCCTCCGCTACTAAAGGAGGAACCTCTAGATCTCCACTTTTTTGCTTTTCCGTTTCGGCAAAAATTTGCGCTAATTTGGCATTACTAAGATTAGCGATGGAGCTAATTTTTCGCCCCCGCTGAATGAGTTCGCGCATTAGCAGAGCTCGTTCTACATCAGACTTCGAATAGACTCGGCGCCCGGTCTCACCCCGCCTGGGTTGAAAAGCTTGATAGCGGTTTTCCCAGCCACGGATGGTGAACTCCGAAAGGCCGGTGAGTTCAATCATTTGCCGAATTGTGTAGGCAGCGGTGGCACCCATAACTATACAATACCACTGCAGTTTCATTTTGTATAGAAAAATCTATACAAAAGGGGGCGGCCTTTGCTATAATGAAAAATATACAAAGAGGTGCCAAATGCGCATTCTGGTCACCGGAGCTTCTGGCCTATTAGGGAAAAATTTTATTCGTGCTTCCTTGGCACAAGGGCATGAGATTTTTGCGTTAGTGCGAAACCCCGCAGATTTTGTGATGTTGCCAAGGGAACAAGTGTTTTCTTGGGGAGAGTTGGCGGAGAGCCCGGCGAAGGTGCTCGCTGGAGTTGAGGCGGTCCTGCATCTTGCGGGGGAAAATATCGCCGATCGCCGCTGGAGCGCGAAGCGGAAACAGGTTTTGCG
>CAYZLH010000369.1:0-3386 GCA_964478795.1 uncultured Bdellovibrionales bacterium
TGCACAGAGTATTCACACATCTGAGAAAACTCTTAGTTTTCCTCACCCCAACCTGCGAGGGAAGCTGCAAACACCCTGAAGGAGCAAACACTATGGAAATGAATAAAAATATTGTGAATGGTCGCTGGCTAGAAATCAAAGGTGATATCCAAAAAACCTGGGGAAAACTCACCGATGATGAACTCGAGGAAACCAAAGGAGAAATGAAGTCTATTGGGGGCCTTATCCAAAAAAAGTATGGCCAAACCCAAGAGGCCTATGATGAAAAAGTAAAAGCGATTTTCGCCAGATTTTCCGACAAAGAAAAACCTGAGTCCCGCATAAATTAGCCCCCTCAGCTAGTTTAGGTGTTAACCGCGATCCTCCGTTGAGCATAGACTTACCCTCGTCCTCACGGAGTTTCGCGCGGGGCCATCAGCCAAGAAATCTAGAATTCGCAAGCTTTACCGATTTGTTAGATAAATTCTGTCCGGTCGGAATCCAATATTTTTAGAGTGTCTGCAAGAACTGCAACAAATCGTATTTTTCTTCGATGGAAAGTAGTTCTTTTCCGTTCTTCAGAAAGATCCCCTCGTCGTGCCCTAAGTTCGAAAGCCCGGCCTTACGTGCATTGTATTTCCGATCCGGTCGACGCCATTCCCGAGGTACCTTTTGCAACGGGTATCCATTACAATCAAAATCGAAGTCGGTAGTAGAGTTCGCTTCCCCCATATAGAATACCTTTGGTCGATCTTTTCCCGCCGTCAATACTGCGCAAAGATTGGGTATTGAATTGTTATGAAAGTAAGGCCATCTAGCCCAGATTCCAACCAACGGGGGCGGCACATAACCCTTTTGCGCCTTTACTAGAATGCCATTCTCTCGCGAGATGTTTAATTCATTTAATTGCTCCAATGATTTCATTCCCTGCCAACGCTGAGGATCGGTTCCCACGTCAATCACGAGTGTTTTTTCGTGATAATGAACTTTTATGGTTGCGATTTGCTCTGCCAACGATTTTTGTGAAAACTCCGGCAGACTCCAGGCCTTTTCATACGTTCCATGGCAACGTGCACACCGCTGTTGAAACACAATTTCACCTCGTTTCGCCCTGGCCAAAGAGATTTTCTCCGCGGGAAAAAAGTCGGTGATTCTTGGTGCCTGCATTGAAAAAACCGCAGTGGTGATTTCTTGAATCACTCTTTCGTTGCGTTTCAGCCAGTCTTCTAACTCTTTTAGATCTGTACCCCGTCCAATTTCGTTCCAAAGAATATTTGTATAAATAGGATTTCCTGAAATTACGGATCCATCCGATAACCACCGGTTTTTGTATTTTACATTCCACCAGACGGCTGGCTTTGAGTCTGCCACAAATTTTCTGAGCGGCTCATTCTGTGGATGTTTTTCTAACTCTCGGGAAAAGGAAGCATAGGGATCGTCCTTTCTTTTTGCCAGCGAAAGCGCGACTTGCGCGAGTGAGGTGTCGAGCCCCGCCACCACAGGAATCTTTACACCGATGCTACCCAGGCGTTGTTGGGCACGCGCAAAGAGTTCTACCTCTCCATCTGTACCTCCAGTTTCCAAACGAAACAGTGAGAGCGGCACATGCGGCACGAACTTTTGCGCATAATGAAATGCCTCGTTCGCCCGCGGAAAACGATTGTTGAGGCCGAGTACCGTCCGGCCAAAAAGATTACTCGAGTGGCAGGCGGCACAACTAATCGAGAAAGCTGTACCTTCAGGTAGAGATACTTTTCCATACCCCATTCGATAGCGAGGCCTCTCGCCACCCGGGTAGGGAACCGAATACACCCCGTTTGCGGATTTCTTTGGGTATTTTTTCAATCCGACCCAGGCCATCAAATCGTTCATGGAACGAATGCCCGTGAATGTCCCCAAAAAGAATCGCGCCACAGACTTCAGAAAACTTCGTTCATCTGAGGCAAAAAATTTCTCCAGCGGTCGCAATGGTGGAAGTAATCCAGAGACCTCCACAGGATAGATTTGGGCATGTAGTTTTCCGGCGGTTGTAAACTTTTCTAATTCAGCGGGTTCGAGAAGATACGGGTTCACCCGACCACCAACTGGCACTTTAGCGCCGACACTCCAATCTGGTTCGGCCATCGCCCAGGCCATCTTGGCCAGGATAACAATGAGAATCATTCCCATACTGGTATTTTAAGATTATTTCCTGCGAAAGTGTAAGTTTTCCACACTCATCTTGTGAAATTGTGGCTTGGTACTCGTACACTCAAAATTTCGTTTTATAAAGAATTCATAAAGTTCCTCTGAGGAGGTTCCCGCTTCGCGGAGCCAGAATTCGTTGAACTCACAGAGAACATTTTCGATATTTCCTGCGCGGAAATAGGCTTCGGCACCTGCTAGCGCCTTAAATTCATAGCCCTCCACATCGATCTTAAGAAGATTTACCCGAGTAACACCATTTGCTTTAAGGCAATCATCGAGTGTTGTCACTTCAACAGCGACTGTTTCTTTGGCGCTTTTATCTAAAAGAGAAGGAGTATGATTTCCTGCGGGCGGCACGGGCAATTGCAGTCGCCCTGGAGAATCAGAAAGCGCTAATGGGAACGGATAGATATTTTTTGTTAAGGTCGACTCAGCCATTTTGGTCAAACGTGAAAACGCATATGGGCTTGGCTCAAAAGAGAAAACCTTTCCCTGTTCACCGACCAACATCGAGGCGAGCGAAGAAAAATATCCGATGTTGGCACCCACATCCACAAAAGTCATCCCTGGTTTTAGCAGTGACTTTAGCAAACTAGTCTCTTTTGGTTCATAAACTCCAAGAAATACGTTTCGTTGAATGTGATCCCTTACATCCAACTCAAAAATGGAGTTATAAATTCTTTCCCGAAATATCCCCTCACTAGGAAAAAGCGCATTTAAAAGGCGCCCCTTCCCCCGAAACCAAATTGGTCGCATGGTACGGATTAGTTGAGTGATCATTGAAATATTTTACTTGATAGAGAGGTCGCCGGGCAATGAAATAGATTTGAGTTTTAGGAGTCACCAAATATAATCAGCGACAGTCGGCTGGCAGGCGCTTCTCGATTTCACCTACAATTTTCTGCGCGAAGATAGCGATTCCTTTTTCATTTAAGTGACAGCAGTCATCAATGTAAATGTCTTCAGATACATCCGAAAAGATTCGTTGATGGTTTTTGATAGGCACGCCCTGTTTTGAAAGTTTGTCTGCTCGACCTTCCAGCTCGATCATGCCGTCTCTACGGTCTTCGGCGATCTTTAATACTTGAGAAATTGCCCGCTGTTTTTCAGTATCTGTAAGTGGCTTTGCCCCAGGCAGGTACTGTGAAGGCTGTATGATAAATAGCTGTTCCTTTCCATACTCCCTTGCTAATAAATTTTGTATATTTGTAAATTTTTCC
>CAYZLH010000370.1:0-3383 GCA_964478795.1 uncultured Bdellovibrionales bacterium
AAAGCCCACCACAATCAGAGGAATGATTGCGGTGGGCGGCTGCTACAAAACTAGTTTGCGGATGTGTTGATCCAGCCTTGGCTCCAGTCTTCGGATCCAAAGGCGCCCACAAAATCTACTTCTTCAAAGAAGAAATCTTGAGGGGTAACACCTTTGCCGAACGCGGGACTGCCAGCTTTAGGCAACCAACCATTCAATAGGGGATCTGTCTCTTGATTGCCTTCCTGAGAACGTACCCAGGTGGCCACCGACCAAGGATCGCCATTTTCTTCCTCGAACGTTTTGGTGCAAGAAAGGATGGTGTGGGTGAGGCTCAAGGCTCCGGCATTGAAAGTGTCGAGATCGTCGATATCTACGCAGCCTTTGGTGAAGCCGCTAACGATCATATTCGACATTCTGCCACCAGTGCCGTCTTTCAAGAGCAATCCAAAACCAGTCTTTACGCCCCCCAAGAGGGTTACGTTGCTGATTTCCGGATTGGCCCGAGGGGAGGCATTTTTGGGAGACTTAAGATTGGAGCTTTCGAATCCGTTGTCACCAATATCATCGGCATGATCGATGAGTACGAATTGCGCTTTGCCGTTCCAGCCCATATCCCAATCAAGAGCGTCATCGTCGTTATCGGTGAGTACGAGGTGTTTTACATTCACCGTTCCACCGAAAAACTCCACTCCGTCGTCAGCATTGCGATGCACTTGTACGTAGTCTACTTCCGTGCCAGCGCCAACGCCGTTGAAAGTGATTCCGTTCAATTCGTTGTCTTGCGCAATTGGGTAGCCAGCAAATTCTACGCGAACAAAACGTAGCACGCCGCTATTGTCTTGGGCATTGTTGCCACCGAATTTTACGGTTTCTTCTTTAATGCCTTCAGAAACTGCTTCACAAACTGGCGCAGACCCATTGCAGGCATTGATCGGAGCATTACCGTTGATCACCAATCCACCCCATTCACCACGTTTGCGATTTTCTTGCTTCGCGGCGGTGAATACTACGGGATTTTCTTTGGTGCCTTCGGCGAAAATTTGCGAACCTCTCATTACGGAAAGGAATGCGCCAGCATTGGCCAAGATTTTCGTGCCTGGTTGAATGCGCAGAATCGATGAATCGCGATTATCGCCACCAATATAGGTACCTTGCTCGAGCAAGTAAAAATTTTCGGCGGTGAGGGTTAGCTCGCTACCGAGGATTTTCTTCTGAGCAAAGGCGCAAACGGTTTTTCCAGCCAACTCGCCTTTTGCTACGGTGCCAGTGGGGCAAGCAGCTTGGGCGCTGGGGGAAAGTATAAGAGAACTGAGCGTCAATACAGATAACAACATAATTTCTCTCCTTAGGGGAAACGGGGTTTTTGTTGCCTAGCTATATAGCTTAAGTCGGTTGCGAAGTTCTGTTAGGAATCTATTAGGAGCGCCATTGGCGAGCGCGGGTGATTTGACAAATTCTTATCAATTGTGATCAGGAATTTTTTTGGAGCGAAGAATAAAGGTGGAACGGTGGTAATCGGGGTTCCAAAATTTCCGCCACGATTACGCTATTTTCGGAGATTTCCTTAGTCGAATCTGCTGATTCCTGGATAACTATGCAGCAGCTCAGTTGTGTAAGGTATGATGAGAGCTTAGATGCAAGCATTTGTGATCTATTCTCTGTGTTTTAAATTCATGTTCAGTTTTGTTCGTTGAAAGAGAAAATATTTTCTCGAGTAAGTAAAGATGAGGATTTTGTAGAATTATGAATTGTTGGGATTTGAATGTGAATCGGCTAGAGAATCATTTCCTAAAATTCACCTAATCAAACTCTGACCCAAATTGCAAAAGATGTCTTTACTGTAAACCTCGTCGGCACAGGAGGATTACAATGGAAAAAAATCTACTCGAACTGAATCCCAAAATTAGAAAAAGAGATATCGCAAATTTTATTCAAATTCGGCGAGCGCTACCTGGAGATGACTTGGCGATTGCCGAGCTACTTACCAAAACTTTTCTAACAACTTATGAAAAAAAATTACCCACAGTGCAGACCACGGCGGAAAGACGACAAGAATTACAGAATGTGGCGACCAGAAGAAAAAACGGACACGTAGCCGTAGCGGAATTGGGCTTTCGAATTATTGGCACCTTTGCGCTGATTCATCCCGAATCCGAGGAATCGGAATCCTGGGTGATTAATGGTTCAACACTTCGCTGCGTGGCAATTGATCCCGAATTTCACGGTTTAGACCTGTCTAAATTGTTGCTCGAAGAAGCCGAACGAATCGCGCGGCTTTGGGATTCGGATTGTATTTGTTTGCACGTTCAGGCGGAAGCAAATCGCGTGGCTTCCCTCTATGAGCGCAGTGGGTATTTGCGGGATCCCAAAGGTGACAAAGTTAGTTTCGGAAACCCTATTTTTGGTTACGTAAAATTTCTCGAAAAGACCCAACTTCATGTGTCTTAAATCGGTGGGTGCTGCTTTTCTGGCGGCTTTTTTATGGGCCCTTGTCGGCGTGATCTTGATGCAAGCATTTCGGCAAGACCCAAGCTTGAGTCCGCTAGTGGCAACGTTAGTTAGAATTCTTGTGAACCTGGTCATGGTCATATTCATTCATCAGTTTGTCCGCGGGAGATCCGGTTTGCCGTGGGGGAGCGGCCAACGAATGCTTTGGGTATGGGGAGGGCTTGGGGCCCTCACGATTTGCACCTATTTTGGGGCGGTGCAAAGAGTGGGGGCCTCGGAGGCCAATCTGTTTCAAGGAGCGCAGGTTCTTCTGGTTTCGGCTTTAGGACCTAGTTTTACCGGCGAACGATTTAGTAAAGTTTCCATCGGGGCAAGTCTGCTGGGCTTGTTGGGATACTTCCTTTTCTTTCGAGCAGGTTCGAGTGATCTTTCCGGGAAGTCCATTGCGCTCTTTTCAGGGATTAGTGCGGGTCTAGCTTATTTGGTGCTTTCTCGGGAGCGACAAAAACATAGTCTAGAGACTGTAGGTTTCTATTGGTCGGTGTGCTCTTTGTTCGTGATCGGTATTGCTAGCCTATTCGCCGAAGTGGACTTTCGCTGGAATCGTTACTCGTTCGGATTGTTGCTGTTTGCCGGAGTTTTAGCTTCGGTTGCTCAATATTTAACTTCTTATTCCTACTCCCGAATTCCCGCAGCCGTTGCTTCCTCTGCTACTTTCTTGATTCCGCTATTCGCTTTCATTTTAGAATTTCTATTATGGGGAAAAACCTATGAATCTTTAGAATTTTTGGCTCTTCTTATTATTTTGATAGCGGGTTTATCGGCGCCAATCTGGAGATTCAAAGCGGAACAGGAGCAAAAAGTTTAGCGAAACTCTTAGCAATCGGAGATTATTGCATCTCTCTGCCATTAGCGAGCGCCGACAACCACTCGAGGTACGGGTTTTGCTACTA
>CAYZLH010000371.1:0-3356 GCA_964478795.1 uncultured Bdellovibrionales bacterium
CCAGTCGCCCGATGAATATCCATCAACTCCACCTTGTCTCGATCCATGAGATATAGGAGGTTTTCCTGAAATATCGTCGGTCCTCGGTCTTCCTTCGGAGAATCCTGTGGAAGATCGGGAAACATCGGGACCGTTTCACTCATCTGGCACCTCATCTGATTGATTGAGGTCAAGTATCCTAGACGATTCCCTTGATTGTCGGGGTCCATTTCGATCAGCCGAAGGGTCATGCCGGACCTTGCCCAAAGTCGGAGAAGTCGAGCTTCTTCATCGATGCTTGTTTTTCGCTGATGCTTAAAATCTTGCCTGGCACCCCGAGTGCGGCGATCGCCTGATTGTGTTGATCATGCGCCTTGCGCTCCATTGCCGCCTTGGCAAGTCTGCGCAGCTGAGCTTTAAGCGTTCCCATTTGGTCATAGGGTGTGTTGCATACGTCCAAAAGTGCTGAAGGGGTGCCAATCGCTTGCTGAGCTTCATTTGATAGTTCGTTAAACGCTCGCTGGACTTGCATATACCCGTGCAACTGCGCCTTGCTGATAATCTCGCTGGCAATCTCGGCGGCGCGGTCTTCGGGGTTAATCTCTTTAGGGGTCAAGACTCCAAAAAGTTCCCCGCAGCTAGGAAAGAACGGCGACCCCTTTTTAATGAACTCACTTAGCGCCCATGTGACTTGCTTAAACTCAAACCTTCCGGCCAGCATCTCGGCGTAAAGCTCAAGGGCCTGGTCATTTGGAGCCTTGTTAAAGAGGCCACGGTATTTTTTAAGGGCCTCTAGGATTAGTTTTTTTGAGAGAGTCTTTTTTTCGCAGCTCATAAAATTCCAAGCTCCTTGGCGCGTTTTAAATCGTTTTCAGTAATGCTCGATTGGTTGTTCGTGTGCTGGGGTGAAAACCCAGCCTGGGCCTGATTTAGCCCAAATCCGTTCAATTTTTTATTGGATAGCCAATTAACCAGGAAGAGGTCGGACTTGCGCTTAATTTTCGCACTCTGCCAAATAAAGGCCTTCTTGATTTCTTCGGTCAAAATGTGATGCGAGTTGTCGTTAAGGATTCGTTGTTGGATGTCAAACTTACCGGCCCTGAGCCAGTGGATGATTTCATCGTCGCCTGGAAACAAGAACTCTAGCGGTGATGTCTTGAGTTTTTCTTGCGAATCGATTTCGGACAAATTTTTTTCGCTATTAATAATATTCTTAGCCTTCTTAGCTTTCTTAGCCTTCTTGGATGTGGTTGTTGGCCGGTTGTCTGCTGGTTGTTGGCCGGTTATTGGCTGGTTGTCTGCTTGATAATCTTCCCAGTTAATTATTGTAATTATTGAGAATTGGCTGGTTCTTCGTCGGTTAATTTCTCCCGACATTTCTAAGTCGTTTAAAACCCTGCGAATTTGCATTTCTGACAGCCCAGTCCACTCCATTAGCTGTTTACGGCCAGTCAATAATTGGCCCGGATAAATGGTCTCCATTCGCCATTTGGTTTCCTTGTAGTTTGCTCTTATGAGCAATTGCGTAAAAAGCGTGACATGGTTAGGGCTCTTGACCCATTGCCAATCAACGATGCTCCGATAAAGCTTTACCCATCCTTCCAATGTTTCCCCCTCATACGTTCAAAAACGCCGGACTAAATTCCCGGCAGTCACTCCCGTATCTCTGCGGTCGCACCAGCACACCAGTCTTCCCTGGCCGCCAGCGCATTCCTTGTGAAAGTTGCGCAACACTCACACTCACTTATTTAATCAGCCTGAGTACTTAACCGCCCTTTCGGGCCGCTGACCTGTCTCCCCAGGTGCCAGACCAACTGTGCTTTAACGTCGAACTTTCTTGGTCATTCCCGACGATCCCATTCCTGTGCGGCCCCGCTGGAGATAAAATCTCTCCCTTCGGCCGAGGTTGTGGGTTATGCTTCTTCAGTGACTATGCCCTCTACGGTGTTTAGGTATTGCCCAAAAACGCTAATCAGGTCGGTTTCCCACTCTTTGCGGCTACTTCTTTTGAGTAGGGCTTCTCGGTATTCGGCAATCTCTGAAAGGTCCAACTCGCCCAATTGTTTGCCACGCAGCTTCCCGTTTTGTATGCGGTACTTGTCACCCACGACCTTCTCTTCCTCTGGGATAGGGAAGTCCTCGTCCATCATGTTTTTGAACTCTGATTTAGGTATCTCGGCACTGAGCTTCCCATCGAAGGTCATGAATTCTTCTGGAGCGTAGAGGCCCATTAGGACATCGGGAAAGGTTTGACGGCATGACTCAGCAACCGCACGCCATCGAAGCATGGTTTCCGGTTGCTTAACGTAGTTATCCTTACCGACAAGCCCCATGCGCTTGGCACGCTCCATGTTCCATGTGGAAACATACAGAAAACCATTGTCGTAATCCTCTTTCGATCTAGCGGTGGTGCAAAGGATGTCCTCCCCGGCCCTTTCAACCTTGATGATGGCGCAAGGGATTTTCCCTTTGATCATGCCGATCATGAGCTGTGGTGATATAGTGGGCTTGCCTTGGATCACATTGATTGAATTAAGTGCCTGCATGGGCTTGATGCCCAGTTCGGTTCCCATCACTAATATAGCAAAGATGTCGGCCGGTTTTCCCTGGAGAGTGACTGGCACCATCTTGGATTTGGATAGGGTGTCGCAAGCCTTGTAAAGTTTCTCAAGGTTTTCTTTCTCGAATAACACTAATTCATTCATAACTTACTCCTCGATCCATTCCTCGCCATCCTGGTCTTGGCAAATGGTGTATGTTTTGTTTTCTTGATCTAAAAACTCCCAGCACTGGACAAAGCGCGGCTGGTCTTTGATGTATTCGCGAACGAACTTATCGCCCGGTTCAAGGGGCTCCATGGTGGTTGTCTTGGTTGTGGGTGCAACGCCAAAGCTAGTAAGTAGCCCTTTAAAGATCGGGTTGAGGTGGTTGTTCATGCTAGCTCCTCATCATAAAGCTCATTCCTGCGATCCAGTTCTTTCTCTGCGTCCTCGTAAAGCTCCTCAAGCATCTGCTCAAAGCGCTGAGTAACTACAAACGGAACCTTTTTTCCAAAAGCTCGCTCAAGTAGCTCGTACTGATCTGGATAAACCCAAGACAGTGCCGAGACTTTTTTAAGCGAGTGCTCGGGGCCTTCTTTCTCGTCTTCAAAAAAGCCGAGCTTGCGGGCCTCGTGATCTGAGTAAACCTTTGAAATTGGCATCTTTACCTCCAGGCAAAGTTATTGCGTTCATGCCGAAGCATGTAATTTATTCAATCTGGTTGCGGTGGATCCATTCCTGTGGGTATAAAGAAGCGTCTTGCCTCTTCGCAGTCGTGAGACTTAGCCGGCCTCTTTCTCGTCTTCGACAATGGGAAAGAGGTCACTCATTTCTTTC
>CAYZLH010000372.1:0-3338 GCA_964478795.1 uncultured Bdellovibrionales bacterium
TTCAATGGATATTTTTACCCACTTCTCAGAATGAGTTTTCACTGCATCGATGGCATTATTGACCAAGTTTAAAACAACCTGTTCTACTTCGATTTCATTACAATGAATCAATGCCTCTGTTTTACATTCCAGTGAAACATCGGTTGAATATCGATTCGACTTTGGTTCCGTGAGCGCTAATACTTCTTTTGCAATTGAATTCAGAGAGTGTGAAGAGAACATCAGTTTCTCGCTCGACCTCGAGAATTTTTTGAGCCCTCCAACTATTTTAGAGATTCGCCCACATGCTTTTTTTATCGTCCCTATTTTGGTTTCTAGCTTTTTTGGATCCTTGGTATGCTCAGGAAGTAGATTTACGGAGCCTTCGATAATGGCCAGAGGATTGTTTATTTCGTGAGCAATGCCGGCCGCCATTTGCCCTAGAGAGGCCATTTTTGCTGTATGCACAAGCGCAGTTTGTGATGCAGAAAGTTTCCGTGACGTTTCCTTTAGTTCCTCATACTTAGTCTTAAGCTCAAAATTCATTTTCCTTAATTCCAGTTGAGCCACCACTTGTCTCGCTAGCGACATCAACGCTCTCTTTTGATCCAATGTTAATGTTCTTGGCGAGTGATCAATCACACATAATGTTCCAAGAGCAAATCCCTGTGAGTTAATCAGTGGTGCACCAGCATAGAACCGCACGATAGGTGCTCCTGTAACAAGCGGATTATCGGCAAAACGTGGATCATTGAATGAATCCTTAATTTCAAACACTTCCTGTTCGTGGATTGCATGACCACAAAAAGAAATATCGCGAGGCGTTTCGGGTGCATCAAGGCCATGGCGTGACTTAAACCACTGACGTTCTGAATCGATTAGGCTCACAAGTGCGATTGGGGTCTGACAAATCGAAGACGCAATTTGTGAAAGGTCATCGTAGGCTGACTCTGACGGCGTATCCAATACTTGGTACTCTAATAGCGCATCGAGCCTTTGCTTTTCATTATTTGGAATTGGGGCCTTTTTCATGGTTTCTTTCCTCTGGCAAATTAGCCGCGACTCACTGAAACTTATCGGAAATTCTATGGATTAGGTTAGAGTCAAAACGCATCCGAAAAAGCCCTGTTGTAACCTGGCATTTCAAGGACCAACGAAGGTAGTCATTAACCTCAAAATGAATGGAGTTAACATTCCACGCCAATAGCGTGTATTTTTCCTTTCTCAACAGCGAAAGCCTCAAAAAGGTGAATGATAAACGCTGTTTGCATGGCATTTTGGCTCTATTTTCTCTGAGCTCAATGGTCTCCCTCTTTAAAATCCAACACGGATTCCACTGAATTCACTGTTCATGGTTACATACTTTGGACCAGATACTCTTCTTTTTGTATATTTCTTTAATCTGGACAAAGTATTACCCGATAGGGACCTAAGATTTTTCTTATTTCGCGCTGACAAACGTCGTCAGCGGATCTTTCCTTCGCTACTATCTTCGATTTCTATTTAGCATTCGGTGCCACCACTCCGTGAAATCTCCTAAGTTGCGCTCCTTGGTCGGCACCAAGGCCGTAAGATTTTCTATGAACTTTAACGGCGAAAACACCAGACGGCTTATTCCATCACTATGTGGCTTTTTGAGCTTCAGAATCACATCTTGGATCGGCGGTTATCTTTATTGCTCTTCCGCCACAGCTAGCTACGTGGGCAATTTTTACCCATACATTGCCGAAATCTTCCAGTAACAGACTGTTGTTGGCTTTCTTAAAGTTGATCGGGACTTTTCCCACTTTTGGTGATGTAATCCACTCCATGAATGAAGAGGTTCTTTCGAAAACAACGGCAGCGCTTCAATTCATACCAATCAGTAAGCTCTTCGCAAATGGGCTACTCGCACTTTTCCTCATCTTAGCAATATTTGCTTTCTACAAAATTGCCGTTTCCTGGATTTCGAAAAATATTGAAGACAACGAACAACGCTACAAAGCACGGAAACGAATTCGTGGACTTAGCTTCGTTATTTTTATTTTATTGGCGCTTTCTATATGGTCATCACAATTGCGGAATTTATCAGTATTTTTAGGCTTTGCAGGTGCGGGCATTGCTTTTGCTCTGAAAGAGGTAATCATCGGTGTTGCCGGTTGGTTTGTAATTGTAACTGGAAAATTTTATTCTCCGGGCGACCGCGTTCAACTAGCTGGAGTTTTTGGAGATGTGTTGGATATTGGCATTTTACGAACTACTATCATGGAGTGCGGGCAGTGGGTAAACGGCGATCAGTATAACGGCCGTATTGTGCGCATTTCCAATAACTTTGTTTTTAAGGGACCAGTATTTAACTACTCCTCGGAATTTCCGTTTGTTTGGGACGAGCTATCGATTCCCGTAAAGACCAATAGTAACCAAAACTTAGCTAAACAAATCATTAGTGCCGCAGGAATTGAAGTCGTCGGCGACTATGCTCAAAGTGTATCCAGTAGCTGGAAAACGCTACCTCGAAAATATCGGATTGAAGATGTGAATTTAGATCCGCAGGTTTATATGTCTTTCGATTCCAACTGGGTAACTTATGTATTGAGATATGTGGTGGACTATCGACAAAGGCGTAATACGAAAAACATTTTGTATACGAAGATACTCTCGGAAATTGCCAAAAATCGCGAAGAAGTGCAGGTTGCAATTGCGGCCCAAGAAATATTCTATGGAGATCCAAATAGATCCATCCCCTGAATCGATAGAATGCCCGGTAATTGCGCATTGCGAACCCTTATTGCTCCTCTAGCTTGTCCACTTGGAACTACAGATTTTTTCCAAATTTACTTCGGTAAACCGCAAGAGGGCGACACTCCCCGAATTTCCAGTTCCGCTCAGTAAGAATTGTGCTCTCTGGTGTTTCGAACAAGACTTCGTTAAACTAATTCTTCTATGAGTGAGTATTTGCAAACGATTCGTCAATTCCGGAATGAATTTGGTATTAACTCCTGGGATTTTTCCAAGATTATTGTCAATTATCCTTTGTTCAAGGCCGCTTGGTACGCCCAGTATGGCTGTGGCTTTCGAAAAATTGCTTCTCAACGTCTGATATCCGGCTTTAGGAATTTTCACCTGAACGTTAAGGTTTCTGGAAGAGGGGGGAAAATGACTCTTCCTATCTCTTTCAACCTATGGGATCTAGACTCCTTCAAAGAAGTTTTTTGGGGAGGCGAATATTCTGCCCCCTTTCCTTATGATGATATCCACACCTATGTTGATTTGGGTGCAAATACTGGAATGTCTGCCATTTACTTTGCTGTCCGGTGCAAACTGGAAACCGCAGTTTTGGTTGAGGCGAATCCCAAGCTGGTAGAAAACCTACTAAAGTT
>CAYZLH010000373.1:0-3311 GCA_964478795.1 uncultured Bdellovibrionales bacterium
TGGAAACCACTTTACTGCCTAACTTAGCGTTCGCGGCTAGCACTCCGTGATATCTCGTCAAATGCGCTCTTGGCGGCCACAACAAGGCTACCAGCTTCTCTAACTTAAGAGCGGAGCCCAAGGTACGCCAGACCAGGTACGCCAGACCTGACCCCATTGTCTGAACATCCTTTTATTTGCTAAAAATAAACCAGTAAAGTTCCTGGCAGTGTCTCCACTAGGAAACAGTGTCTCCGACATGATCCATACCAAATACTTTCCGCTATTAAATGTCCTCTCAATTGAATGGAAATTCAGTTTATTAGACATTTAGAAGTCCACACTCTTTCCAGGATGTTTGATTATTCTGGATTTAGAAGCAAAAGAATCGAAGTTAGAGAAAGTTCATTTAGGAGGGGCACATATGTATACAAAAATTAAAGGCGATTGCCTGAAGTTTTATTTTAAGTATGTGATGAGCATAGTTGGCATAAGTATAATCCTTTTATCTTTTCACAACACAGCTTCCGGTTATGGAACAGTTAACACTATTGAAAATTTGACACGAAAGCAGTGCTTAGAAAAACCGATAAGTGCCTGCGCTCCAAACGAACCTTGTGTAACCGATACAGATAAAATCTTTTTGACTTCCAATGTCCCTGATTGCGCTCAAGACAACCCAGCGAAAACTTTTAAAAACGCCGATAGAATTAATCGTCACTTCTGCTTCTTTAACGGATCTGCCTTGGACGCCAAACCAAGACCCTTGGTAATTTACCTTCACGGAGGATCCGGGAATGCATACAACGTTTATGGCAGCTCGCTTTTGCGCACAAAGGCCGAAACTTTTCCTTTGGGCCCATCCGCTAATGGATTTCACCTACTCTCACTACAAGCACGCAATTTAAATGGTTATGAGATAGATCTAAGTCCGTCGACGCATCATGATGCATTTTGGTGGGACTTTCGCGCTCCTTCCACAAATCCAGATATTAGAGATTTGGATGATATTATTGCCTCTATTGTGGCCAAGTATCCTGTAGACAAATCTCGTATTTACCTTGTGGGATGGTCTGAGGGAGGAATGCTTTCTCAACTCTATGGGATTTCTCGCCATAAGACGCCATCCATTCACGGATTAAAAGTAGCTGCTACGGCCCTTTACTCAGCACCTTCGCCATTTTTTTGGCGTTATTCGCCCAATCAGGACTATTGCAGCACAGATTTAGATTTCACGACGCAATTTCCGATACAACATATTAGCCGCAGCTGCGATATTCCTTGCAATCAAGAACAGCAGAATTTTTTTGGAAAAGATGCCATCGCAAACCATGCGATGCCGATTTCTTTATGGAAGAATATTTTAATTAACACTTTGAAAAACAAAAACGCAGAATTTAGTTTAATTGACGATAACGGGAACCCAACAAACAGTTGTATGCCCGCTGGGAATGGCTCCAACCAATGCAATCAAAAACGTGCATTGCTAAACCATTTAAATTGGCCAAAAAAATCAGAAACAAAAATGCTCAATTTTCTTAAAAAATTTCAAAGCTTACCTGGAAATCCAAGTGTTTCAGTGCCGCAATGGGTGAATGCGAATCCTGGCGAGCTAAATACGCAAACTTGCGCACGAGTGAATTTGAAGCCAGCGCAAGATGTTGGCTATGGTATTTGCGCTTCGGGCGAAAACACTCCAACAAGTGGGCTGAATGCTTCCTCTATTATTTATCCGTACGGTAAATGGGGAACCACAACAAAGGGCGGAACTCAAATTGTTCCTTACTCCTACACTCACACAACAACAAATCGAGACGGTGATCGTACGACGAGCTCTAGCAGCGGGATTGACTGTTACGCAAATGGCGCCAAGCAAGATCATGATAAAACAGATTTAGCAGTGGCCTATTTATGCGTTACTAAATAGTTACGATCAGAGGTGACTTGGGGCAACTTTAGGTCTTATGCCTAACTGAAAAACGAAGCCCAAAAGACTAAGCCTTCAATCCACTTCGTAACCAGGCGGTTGCGCCACTTCGATCCACAGCACATCGTTTATGCTTTTGGCGCCTACCCCCAACATCATCAAACGATCCACGCCTAGGGCGATTCCAGCGCTGTTGGGGAGGCCTTCCTCGAGCGCAGCGAGAAAATCCCCGTCGATTGGGTAGCGATACCCATAGAGTTTTTGCTTTATGTCCATGTCGCGCTCAAATCGTTCTCGTTGCACCACGGGATCTGTCAATTCGCCAAAGGCGTTGGCTAGTTCCATCCCACAGATGTAGAGTTCGAATCGCTCGGCAAAGCGTGGATCTTTCGCCTGAGGACGGGCGAGAGCGGCCATGGAGATCGGATAGTCCGTGAGAAATGTGGGGCGCCCCACTCCCAGCTTTGGTTCGATCCGATCCAAGAAGATCCGAAAGAAGATATCGTCGAAACGATCATCGGCTGCGGTGGTGATGCCGATCTTTTCACAGGCCGCACGAATGGGTTCAGCGCTCGGAAATTCGCCATCGAGACAGGCCAGCAAATCCACGCCAGCATACTTGGCAAACGCCTCCACCACCGTGAGGCGTTCAAAGGGTTGATTCACTCTAGCTTCCTGGCCCTGCCAACGCAGAACAGGTGCTTCGCCCTGAATCGCGTGCGCAACAGCACGAATGAGGCCTTCACAGTCTGCCATCAAATCCGCGGAATCCGCCCCCGCGCGGTACCATTCCAAGAGGGAAAACTCCGGATGGTGGGTATGGGAGCGTTCGCCATTGCGAAAGGTTTGCGCAATTTGAAAAATCTTAGGTAGACCGGCGACCAAGAGTTTCTTCATCGCAAATTCCGGAGAGGTGTGGAGATAGAGTGGAAGTCGTTGCTTCCCGATGGGATGCACGAGTTCTGTAGCGAAGGCCTGCAAGTGCGGCTCGAGGCCGGGCGAAATCTGCAACGCTGGAGTGTTCACTTCCAAAAATCCAAGCTCTTGAAAATACTTGCGAATTTCCCGCACTCCGCGTTCTCGTCCGAGCAAAAAAGTTTGCTTCCGCGCCAGCAGCTCTTTTCTCGATAGTTGATCTTTGCCTTTTTTCATCGGATCCCTTATAACACTCCACACAAATTCTTGCGCCAATGAAGAGAACCGTGGGACAATTCTTATATCCCTGGAGGGGAAAAATGCGGAACGCTGCATTATATTTTATTCTAACTTTACTGCCAGTGGCTGGTTTGGCCAGCACCACCAATACTCCCACTGCTCCGGCGCCATCTTCTCGTGCCTTAAAGATTGCCAAAAGAGTAGCGGAAAATGAAAACCAAGGGGATTTGCCCTCTCGCGCCGTTTGGCT